>CAZCXA010000039.1:0-1579 GCA_964502565.1 uncultured Pseudomonadales bacterium | reverse complement strand
TATTGTTCATAAATAGCGTTATAAGCTTTTATTGAATCATCTTAAATATATGCCAAGCAATCCAGAAAATAAAAAACAAAGAACAATTTCTAGAAGAAAGTTTTTACAATATGCTTCCTTACTGGGAGCAGGTGCTCTTTTTGGCAGTTCCTGCCAAAAAGAGGAGCAACCCACCCCAACTTCCACTCCAACCAGTGAGCACACTCCTACCAAACTAGCCTCTCCAACAGTAGAGCCAACCATAGAACCAACCAAGACCCAGCTACCAACCCAAACTCCTGAACCCAGCCCAACGATCGAGACCATCTCTTATCAAGGCACCAAGCTAACAAAAGAGTTTCTAGTCTCTGCATTCTCTATTGGTGGTGGTGATGAGGAGGTTTCTCCAGAAACCTTTGCTACCCCAACATCAGGTGAACCTGTAAACCCAAGAATGTCAATGCAAGAATTGGTAGAAAAGTATGTTGCAGCAGGCTGGGATGAGGAACTCTCTTTTCAAGGTTTAACCGATAATCCTGTTAATGTTCTTAAGACCTTGGTGAGTATTGGCTCCTATACTGGGGTGAAAAACGGAGTCTACAGCCCTGGTGGTATTGACGGCCAGGAAGTTTTACCACTCCTCTCAGGCACAACCTTGCTAAGAGTAAGGTTAACCAGTGTCCCTTCTGAAATTGCTCAACAAACACCAGAGGTTCAAAGAGGAGTCTTGCCCTCAGGTTTGACACTTAGGTCCAACACTGACATGACAGTCATTGGTAAGGTAGATAACTTTGAAGAGATGGACTGGACCCTAGTTGCTTTTACTGACTGGTTTAGAGCTAGTAAAGAAGAGAAGGTTGCTCCCAAACAGTACTTTGCTCTTATCCCTAGCTCTCTGCCCGGAGATCCAGACAATAAAGATGCCTTTACTTTACAAAACCTGCTAGCAAAAGAAGGTTTTGAGTTTAAAAACAACCAAGTTTCCTTTACTGACAGTCAAGGAAGAAACGCGATGTGGAAGTTAAACGAGGTGGTCGATCCAGAGCTTAAGGTTGAGGTGCGCGAGTCAGCCGGGATGTTCTTTGTTGACCAGATGCAGGGTGAGCTTCTGGCTAACCCAGTTGTTCCCTATCCTGATGAGCAAGCCCTGAACCTACCTGAGTACTGGAGTGCAGAAAAAAGAGTAGACAAAGACAACACGACCTACTTTGTTATTACCAATCTAGCCACCACAGATGAAGACCCGGTTGATCTAGCTGAAGCTCGCTATGATGCTAAGACTAAACAGTGGTCATGGCAAAAGATATACAAGGAGGTTGAACAACCAACTTGGTTACCCACAGTCTCAAACGCAATAGCTAGGTTTAATGACACAGAGTCAACCTGGCAATACTTTAGCACTGATACCCAAGAAAAAGATCAGTACATCGTGAGTGTTAAAGAAGGAGAGGCTGGCTATGAGTTTTATCAATATGCCCAAGAGTTAAGACCCCAACTTCATCCTGAACTGTTTGCTGTCTCAACCGTGGAAGAGATCAAGGCCAGTGGTCAACCCAAGATCTTGTTCTGTGATGTTACCAAGGTAGATAAGTTTGAGGTT
>CAZCXA010000038.1:0-1757 GCA_964502565.1 uncultured Pseudomonadales bacterium | reverse complement strand
AATCAGTGAAAAAGGCGATTTACGTTAAGAACAAGATTGTGAGCTTGGTAGTGTAGAGGATTTAAGAAACAACATAAGTTTTCAACTGTTGTTTAAGCTTACAAGATCATAAAAAATTTTTAACAAAACTGAGTTAAAAAGTTTCCCTCGTTGACAATAAATATACAAAATTGTATATTTGCTATTAACTTTATTTAGTTTATTTCACTATTTTTTATGACTTGGCAAGACTTAACCCTCACAATTACCACCTCTTTTTTCTACACCTATCAACTTCCACGGTTGTTTCCTGATGAAACTCAAACACAGATTAACTCTCAACTATGGCGGTGGACTAATCAAGGTAAACTTATTAGGCTTAAGCAGGGTTTGTATATTTTTTCTCAGTCAAGATCAAAAACCAACCTCAACGAGTTCACCATCTCCCATTTGTTATATCAGCCTTCATATGTGAGTCTGGAATCAGTGTTAAATAACTATGGCATCATTCCCGATATTCCCTGGGAAACCACAGCTATTAATCCGCTTACCACTAAAAAATTTCAAACTCCTTTAGGCAACTATTCCTTTAGCAAAATTCATCAGAGTTTATTTTTTGGTTATCGATTTTATGCTGATGTGCGCACAGACGATCGTTATTATCTGGCCGAGCCAGAAAAGGCATTACTAGATTTTATATATGTCAGGAAAATTTCAGATTTAAATAGTATAAGAATTACAAAGGAGTATCTAGATAAAAAACTATTAAAACGATTTAGTTTATCTTTTCCCAAGAGAATTCAAAAAATCATACAACCAATTCTATAAATTATTTTTATCATGAATAATATTATCTCGAACTTTCCACAAATTGTTCAACAAGCTCAACAAAGAGGATTGCCACTTAAGAAAAGAGCCATCTTGCGTGAATATTTACAAGCAAAAATCATCAATCATTATTATGCCAATGTTGCCTCGTCCAAACTTAGCTTTGTAGGAGGAACATCTTTGCGTCTACTAAGAGGTTTGCCTAGATTTTCTGAGGATATTGATTTTGATAACTTGGGCATAACTTCAAAAAAGATCACAGATTTAACCAAACAAGTGGTACAACAGCTTCGATTAGAAAACATCAAGCTTGATCTGCAAGTTACTCAAAAAAATTATAAAAACTATCTTGAATTTAAGTTTTTTGATTTATTAAAACCACTTGGAATAAGCACTGACCCCAGAGAGAAGTTGATGATTAAGGTTGACTACTCAGATCATTGGCTTGGTCAAACGCCTGAAGTGATATTACTAAATCAATATGGTCTTATTGAGCAGGTTGTCACTAACCCCATTGATCAACTGCTGGTGCAAAAACTAGGAGCTTATGTGCAACGCAAACAGACTCAGCCAAGAGATATTTTTGATATTGTGTGGCTATTTGCTCAGGGCGCGAGGCTTGATCAAGAATTTGTTCAAGCTAATAAGTTAGGTAATATTGTGGAAAAAGCAAAAGATAAGTTTGCAAGAGAAGGGGTTAGTAATAAGATGATGCAAAAACTACAACCATTTTTACTTAATCCTACAGAAATTTCAAAGTTAAGTATTTTTGGAGAGGTTTTAAAGCAGTTGTAAATTTCATAACTTTCCCTTTTCAGCCTTAACCAAAAAGGTGTGGTTTTTCTCTTTTTTTCTCTTTCTCTCTTACCTAGCTTTCAATTATCACACTCTATCACTTTCCTATTCCTGATTGTTCCTTTTCCTTTTTTCTGTTATATTTCTAATAATTG
>CAZCXA010000037.1:0-2285 GCA_964502565.1 uncultured Pseudomonadales bacterium | reverse complement strand
CAGGCTTTCGCCCATTGCGCAATATTCCCAGTTGCTGCCACCCGTAGGTGTAGGTCCCGTGTTTCAGTGACCTTGTGGCCGGTCGTGCTCTCACACCGGCTACCCGTTGTAGGCTTGGTAAGCTTTTACCTTACCAACTACCTGATAGGACGCAGGCTCCTCTTTTAGCGTCCGAAGACTTTAGTGTTTAAGCAAAAGCAAAAACACCACATGCGGTATTAATCCCGGTTTCCCGAGGCTATTCCCCACTAAAAGGTAGATTCCTACGCGTTACTCACCCGTCTGCCACTGTCCTCTATTCCGAAGAATAGATTCTCGTTCGACTTGCATGCCTAAGGCACACCGCCAGCGTTCATCCTGAGCCAGGATCAAACTCTCAAATAAAATTTCTAGATTTAAACTTGTAAACAAGTTTAAAGAAATTAAAGTTATCTTGAGATCACTACTATGCGGCGTATTAGCATAGTTAGTGTTGACCTCTAACGATTTTTATCACCATGTTTATATCCCATGGCTGGAGTTCATTGTTTTGGATTACGTTTTGTTATTCGTCATGAATTAGCGTGTTTGTACACTTAGACCTACTGCTTAATTATTCTTGAAATAATCTGTAGTAAATCTTGATGCATTTTAGGCACTTCTCAACAGCGACAGTAGTGGTAGCTACTTGAGAGGGAGAGGATGATTATAAATGCGCAAAAGATGCATTAAGTATTCAATAATAATTATGCAGTAGGTCTTTTAGTTAATGCTGATGCTTAATGCAAACGGCATTAACTAATTTTTTGTTCTGTCTCTTTAGTTGTTAAGGTGCGCAATACAGCAGAAAAATTTGGCAGACAGACAAGCTGTTGCCAATCATTTAATGCAATATTTTTTTGGAAACCCTTACAGTATCTGAGTTTGCAGAAGTCAGACTTACAAAGGTAAACTGAATAATATCAAGAAAGGAGGCTGGTGTCAACTATATTAAAATATATAAAAACACAAGTTTACCCTGATGATTGCTGTGCAGAGTCATCCTAAAAACTTTAAAAATTCTCGTTTAATTATTTACAAAAATAAGCAGTTGCAGTTAGTCACCAGAGATAAAGTAATCATAATTAAGTTGAGCTAGAAAATAAACACAAGGCAATAAAAAAAGGCTAAACAATCATACCTCCACCTAAGCAAAGATATCTTGCTTTAGTTTTGTCATGACAAGCAGTTTTTTTTACAGAAAATTCCTCTGTATAAAACACAGCAAACTGACCCTCGGCCACACCTTGTAAAGGTTGGCTAGTTTTTACCATCAGCTTACTTTTATTCAACTGTAGTTTGCAATCTACCAACTTGCCAGTATGTCTAATTCTGACTTGGAGCGGGACTCCTCCCCAGTCAATTTCTGGAATAATCTTGTGTAGCTTTGCTACCTGAAAGGTTTTTGTTTCAGTTTGTAGTTGAGATCCAACCACAATCTGGTTTTTATCAGGATCTCGTTTGATGACATACAGTGGTGGAATATTGCCCGTTTTATCCAGCCAATTTGTGTATTTTTTAACCAGCTTAATATCCAGATTAAAACCATGCCTTTGCCCAACTGTGTAAAACCAGATTCCTTGATGTTGACCAATGGTTTTACCATCTACTGTAATAATCTCTCCTAGCTTCTCGCCTAAATTATCTTTAAGAAAGTTTTGCACATTGATATCGCCTACAAAACAGATCCCCACCGAGTCTTTTTTTTGAGCCACATGCAGGCTAGCTTGTTGAGCAAGTAGTCGCACCTCATTTTTCAGGAGATGACCAACGGGAAATAAAATATGAGATAGTTGTTGCTGTTGAACTTGATGCAGAAAATAAGTTTGATCTTTTTGCAGATCTTTACTAGTAAGTAAAGCCGAGCCAGAGTTGTTGTTGATTTTTACCTTTCCAACTTGAGCGTAATGACCAGTGGCGATGAACTCAAAGCCGTGTTCTAGTGCCCAAGCGTAAAACAGTCCAAACTTAATGACTTGGTTACACAAGACGTCGGGGTTGGGTGTGCGACCAGCGCGGTATTCTGCAAGAAAATAAGCCATCACACGCTCTTGATACTGTTGGGTAAAATCAAGTACCTCAAAGGGCATCTTGAGCTGGAGCGCTATCTTGAAAGCATCGTGGCGATCCTGCTCTGCACGGCATCCTGGCATGTGCCAGCATTGCAGATAAACAGCAGTGGGGTTGTAACCTTGCTGTTTGAGCAGATAAGCACTCACGGCCGAGTCGACACCGCCAGAAAGAGCAAGCGCGATCTTAGATTGATT
>CAZCXA010000036.1:0-2561 GCA_964502565.1 uncultured Pseudomonadales bacterium | reverse complement strand
GCAGGGCGGGAAGGATTCGAACCCTCGCGAGAGGTTTTGGAGACCTCCATGCTACCACTAACATCACCGCCCTTTGATTTTGTAATAATCAAAACCTAAACCTATATTATAATGGTTTTAGTAAAGATTAAGAAGCAGAGTAAACCTGTATATAATATTAATCAATTTATGCCCTACCTAGACCCCTTACTCAAGAAAACCATTAAAAAAGACAAACAATTACTAGAAAAAGCACGCCTGCCAATCGTTACCGTCTCTTCTACTTATATCGAGGACTTAAAAGGTTTTCATGAATTGCCAGAGATCGATACCACCAGTGATATCGTGTTTTCGCGCGCTCACTATTCTATGGCACTCGCAGTGGCAGTCCAGGCTTGGGGAAACACAATCGATCCCACACAAGCCTGGGTGGTAGATCCCACCAACTATGTTTTTCACTCCAGCAAGTTTAATATTAATTTTACCGAAGCAGTAGGTAAAACCATTGCGCGCTCGCCTTTTTTAAAAAAACTTAAGGATTTTATTGACAAGTTTGCCCGCAACAAACTACCAATCTTGGACAGTATCACTCCACCCCTGCTTCAACTTACCCAAGATATTACGCAACCAATCCTTTCTTTGCATATTGTTTCGGGTAATATCTTGGCAGAACAAGGCAAGCAGGTCTTTCAGATGGTCACTGATCCGCACGTGCGAGCTGACTATCTTAACCAAGCCGAACGCCCCAATATTACTTTTTTAGTGTTTGATCAGCCTACTCAACAAGAGTTTCTTCAACTTGCAAAAAAACTAGGTAAAAAAGTTGACCCAGAGCGTGTAATCGTGACCGGTCCACCAGTAGATCCGCGCATTATTGCCTGTCGTCAAGATAAAAAACCCTGGAAAGCAGGAAAAAAACTTAAACTATGTTTAACCACCGGGGGTTTAGGCACAAATAAAAATGAGATGAAACAGGTTTTGCAACAACTTCTACCTGAACTTAATAAACCTGATGCTCGTTATCAAGTTATGGTTTATGCAGGCACCCATGGCGACTTACACAACATGGTAAAAAAACTGGCACGCCAGGCTGACGTTCAATTAAATAATATTTCAGGTCAGGATCCAGCTGATTTTATCATGGGGGGAAAATTAACCATGCCAAGTTGGGCAACCGAGATCAATCAGCAACTGCAAACCGCGCCACTCACTTTAATTTATCATCCGCAAATTGTGGACGCGAACGAGCTACTTACCCATTTTGCCTTCCCCTGGGCAGACGGTTTTATTAGTAAACCCTCAGGAGATATGGCTTATGATGCAATAGCGAGTGGCAGTTTTTTACTCACTTTTCAGGAATGGGGCGAGTGGGAACATAATATTCGTGAAATTTTTGAAAAGAAAAACATTGCGAAAAAAGCAGAAACTAAAAATATCCTTTATCAACTTGAAGAACTAGCAACCTCTAAAGCAGATGGCTCAACCTGGATTAGCAACGCCATGACGGGTGCTTTACAGCTTGATTCGCTGTTTCTCAGTGGAACAAAAAATATTGTTGAAGCGGTCCAAAAGATTAAGTAAACTCACAAACAACAAGTTCTTGCAAGTTTACTTTAACTTCTTAGCCAACTTGTGGTTAGTGCGCTTGTTGCATTTGGGACAAAACTTCTTGATGGGAAAGGTTGTGCCATTGCCCTGTTGTTTTTTTAGAAGTTCACTGTTTTTACTGTAGGTGGTGATGTAGTTAAACTTACCACACGCAGTACAAATTAAGCCAGCTGGAGCTCGGTTATCTTTTTTCTTGGTTGCCATAATAATTCCTTTTTATACCAAACTCAAAAAAAAGAAGAAAATAATGCCTGCCTGGTGTTAAAACCAACTCAATGCAACTTTTAATATTTTTCTTTTGAGTTTTTTATTAACTGGGTTGCTATTTTAACACAAAACTGAGTTTAACTCTTTTTTATCAGCCATTTTTCATTAATCCTCTTTCATCACCAACTCCCCTTATCTCTTTAAACTTTTGTCTTAATCCTCATCCTTGAGCCAACGGTGAGACTCGAACTCACGACCTACGGTTTACAAAACCGTTGCTCTAACCAACTGAGCTACGTTGGCAATAACGCTGTTTTGTACAAAATGTCCAAAATCTGTCAACCGAACATTAAACGAAAATATGTTTTAAATTTTTACTTAAATGAACAATTTTAATACTCGAAAATAAATAATTAGACTGCGAAATAAGTGAAAATTATTTTTTACTTTTTCTGAGCCGAAGGTGGGAATCGAACCCACGGCCACCATCTTACCAAGATGGTGCTCTACCACTGAGCTACTTCGGCTAAAGCAACTATTATTTTACCACTAAAACCTTGACCACTTCCACTAAAACAAAAAAGCTGGCTTATACCAGCTTTAATTTTAATTTAACCGCCAAGTGTGGAGGATAATATAACGTTCCCGCAAGATGTAAGTGGGTAGGACGCTCTCAACTCCACGGAGCTGACAGACAACCCATAACCCTTTTGAGAACTGTTCAGGAAAAATTTATTTACCCCCCACACTTGATTGTTAAAGGTCAG
>CAZCXA010000035.1:0-2953 GCA_964502565.1 uncultured Pseudomonadales bacterium | reverse complement strand
GACTAGATTACTTGATAAATAAGTTAGCAAAAACAACGGTTTAAAACTTGGATTAATTTTTTGTCTTGAAATTAGTTAAGTTTTTTTTCTCAACAAGCCCATTATAAGATAGATAAAGAGTTAAGAGTAGTATGATATAACAAATTATTAGGAAGTTAAAATACTATGAGAAAATTAATCTACAATCTCTTTTCTGAAAACACTAAAACAACACACAATGAGTCCGTAAACACAGACCGACCGATTAAAGCTAGCCTCATTCCCTTGCCCAAACATTTCTTAATCTTCACCAATATTAGCAGTTATCATGAGACTTTTGTTAGTGGCTGACAACTCAGCTCTGAGCAAAACCATTAATCTGCACCTAGGCTTTGACTATGTGCTGGACTGCGCAACAGACGAGATCGAGTGTTTATTTAAATGCAACACTTGCTGTTATCATCTAGCAATTATTGATCTTGATGTCAATCGCGGTCAGGGGGTACAACTACTCAAAACTCTCAGAAGAAAACAAGTTACCTACCCTATTCTCGCTATCTATAGCCACTCCTCCCAACACTTCCCTCACCTTTCAATTGCTCAACTGCTCCACTGGGGTGCGGACGAGGTAATCACTCAACCGATTAATGGCGTGGAGCTGAAAGCCAGAGTGTCTGCGCTGTTAAGACTCAGCCTGCCCAGCCAGCAAAGGCTGAAAACCGTCAACAACTTCAAGCTCAACTTAACCACGCACCAGATCACTTACAACCACCTGCCGGTGACACTCAACAAAAAACATAAACTGATCTTAGAGTGTTTGATCATTCACTTTCCCAACACCGTTTCTAGGCAGATGCTGATTAATTATGTTTGGGAAACCGAGTATGTCAGTCAAAATAATATTGACGCACACCTTAGCCAACTAAGAAAGTCGCTGTGTCAGCAGATTGGAGTTGACCCAATCAAGACCAAGCATGGTATTGGCTATGTGTTAAAGGATGAATGATAAAAAAAGGGTGACAAAAGAGAGGGAAGGTTGATTGATTTTTAAACTATAACTTAACACTAAAACCAGTCAAAACTTAACTTTTTGCGAAATAGTTAACAAAAAAAAGGAAAAGTGTCTGACCAACACAATGACAAAAATAACAATAACTGATCCCAAAAAATATCATGTCAAACAAACAATATTTTAAAATCCCCTCAACATTCAACCTCCTCACCAATCATAGTAATTAGTTTGTATAATGAAGATAGAGTTTCTGCAAAATAAAAAAGATAAATGTGGTTTTTAAACTGTTTTTAAGGAAAACTAGAGTTTTAAAGTAACAGAGGTTTATCAGCCACCTATTTAATCGAGTCGTATTAGTATTATTAATCATAAAAAAACCATGCAAGAAAATCCTCAAGCTAAACAAACAATCAAAGAAGAGAGTCCTTCTTTGAAAACCGGTTCAAAAACTGAGCAAGAGCAACCAACACAACTAGAAAAACCGGTTGAAAATAAGCCAAGATCCAAAAAAACTCTCTGGCTCATCCTTGGAGTCTGCTGTTTGTTAGCAGTAATCATTGGCTTTTTGTTATTTCAAAACTCAAAAAATAGCTCTGACAATCAGCCCATTAATACCGATGAGCTTGCATCTCAGCCTGTTCCCTCACCAACCATCACACAAAAACCACTCACTAAAGAAGAGATTCTGTTTCAAGCCTTTCGCTACCCAAATGCTACTGAACTGCCTGTTGAAGAACTCCTTTATTGCGTGCAGTTGATCATGAATACTAGCGACTCCGCAGAAACAGTTTATCAATATTATTCGGATTTAATTAAGTTAAATAATTGGGAAACAGGGCCAGTTGGCATGCAAACCCATGACAAGATTGGCTTTCTCCATATTTTTCAAGATGACTTTAGAGCCAGCATCAACTTAAGAGAAGAACTCAGCCAAGAAAAACTAACCATAATCGAGATTGATATTACATGTTTAACTGAGGATCGCCTTACCTCAAGATTTAATCTACCTACTATGCCTGAAGAGACTGAAAAAGAAAAATCTCCACAACCGATCGAGCCTTCTTTCAGGCCAACAACTCAAAACGAGGGTCTGTATATTTTGTCCTTTTCTAATGTCAGAGCTGTTACCACTACTGATCTAGAAAACCTTACTCCCTGGGAGTTAAAGGTGGCTCGCAATGAGATCTATGCCCGTCACGGTAGACCTTTTGTTCATCAAGATCTAACCTGTTATTTTGCACAACAGGCTTGGTATCAACTAGATCAAGACTATCAAGAGGGTAGTTTGTCAGAGCTGGAAACATCTAATGCTGTTTTTATTTTAAATTATGAAAAAGCGATCAACAGTCCTCTGATTAATACCGACAGCGGGTGTAATCAAAACAGTGGTGAGAGTATCTGATTGATGTAATGAAACTGGAAAGAAAGGGTTTGTTTGGTAAAAAATTAGCAAGTTTGGCAACTACTGCTTAGCAGGCGCTGGTAGTTATTAAAACTTGTTGTGAGAATTGGCTTTTGTTGATTACTATACTTGCTAATTTTTTTAGCCATTAATCCCGCCTATCTCAAAAATCTTAGTCTTTGATTTTGTCCCAGATATAAGATAAATACTGCTTTTTTTAGTCTTAAAATACTTTGCCAATGCTTCGATGGTAGCTTGATTCGCTCTTCCTTTCATGGGTGGCTGAGTAACGTAAACATGCAATATTCCTAGCAAGTCTTTTTCTATTCTTTGTTTCTTAGAGTTGGGATGAACCTTGACCGAGATCCTCATGATAATGATTTTACACAAGTTTCAGACTTGAAACCAGAAGTAAGATTAAAACAAGCTCAACTTGAACAATAATGCTGTAAGATAAGCAAGTATTTAACAGATTGAGGCAAAGTTGCTGAGGGTTTTATCAAGGGCAGGGCGGGAAGGATTCGAACCCTCGCGAGAGGTTTTGGAGACCTCCATGCTAC
>CAZCXA010000034.1:259-3175 GCA_964502565.1 uncultured Pseudomonadales bacterium | reverse complement strand
CATTTTTGACAAAAGTGATGGCATCCTTGATACCGATTTTTTCCGTACAGGTACTGGTAAAAAGATCATAACAATACATGCCCTCCCAGAAAAATTTATATGTCGCACATTGCGAGTAACAAGTTAATTCCTCTTGAGTTTGAGTTTCTGACTCTTGAGCTTTAACTGCAGAGAGGTTGGGGAATAAGACTATTGATAAGATTAAATAAATTGTGCAAACGAGAGGAAGAACGAGAGGAAGAAAACGATAGAAGAAATCTTTTTAAAAGATCTCACACTGGTTTTATTTTAGTTTGAGATCAAATATTTGTCAATAAAATATAGATTATTTTTTTGGTTTTTTAATATAGAGTTTTCTAGTTCTGTTTAACCAGACACTCTCTTCTTAATAATTTATAATCTCTTGATAAGTTTCTTTCTTGATTGCTTTTTTAAATAGTTTTGTTGCTTGTCTATTCTCCTTTTTGAAATATATTTATATCCAATCATCTCTCTACAACTAAAACTTGTTCAAGATCAGGGCACCTGGGATTCTGGTTTGCCCGGCAACTGAGCTAATCCCTGGAGGGCTTAAATAATTAACCATTAGTCATTTAGCTCGCTTAGGAGAGATCGAGCGATTTGGGCGAAACCCGTACTGAAGCTCTAAAATAAACAAAACCGGCGGAGTAACTCCGCCGGTTCAAAAACTCACTTAACTCTGTTTATCTAATCACTCTAATATTGCTGGCCTCATGTGAAACTGTAATTCTTCCATCAGTGGCACTTCTGGCAACTGAGTAACCAGTAGTCCAACCCGCAGTGGCACAATCAGCTGGCTCAATAGGCTCAGTATTCAAGGCTGGATCAGTGGGCAGAGCGGCCATGTAAGTTGGAATTAAGTTTGTGCAGAAGCTCTCGCCTAAGTCTGTATGAGTAATTGAGGTAACTGTATCAGCTTCAATAGTGAAGGGTAAATTACCTTGATTATCAGCTGCATACTGGTGAATGGCGTTCAAGATAGCATTAACATCACTGCTTCTCTTGGTGTCATTCGCTTGCTCAAACTGTCGTCCTGGGTTAATAGCCACCAAAACAATGGCGAGCAAGATTGCTAAAATACCGATCACGACCAGAAGCTCAATAAGTGTGAAGCCTTTTCGATCGGTTTTGTGTTTTAAACGGTTGGGCATAAAAAACCTTTCATAAATTAATTGATTAATAATTACTACTGATTAAGTATAACTTCAGTGTTTTGATGCTGTCAAGACTAATTAATCAATCCAGATTAAGAACCAGGTTTGCTTACATGGCTTCCTTCTAACGCATCTTGAGTAAGATCAATAACACACCAATTAAGATGATAAAGACCACTATCAGTGAGATTAATTTTTTATCAAACTTAACTGTTAAAAAAGGCTTGGGTTCAACAATTTTTGCCTCCAGTTCTGCTGAAGTGAGAAAGCTAAAGTTTAACAAGAGCTCGACGTTAGCCATGATTTGTTGAGCTACCCCCTTGTTAAAGGTTGTTTGAGAGGCATCAACATTAAAGAGAAAAGCAGGTGAGATGTTAATAATTATAAAACCAAGTTTTTCTAAAGTACTGACTAACGGTTGTAATAAGTTTTGATTTATAGCAACAATATAAGCTCCACCTTCCATGGGAAATATCTTTTGTGAGACTTCAGTAAAGGGTACGACTTCTAAGAATTTTTGTAACTCCTCATCAACATTTGATGGCACTGCTGAGAGTTTGCGTTGAAAACATATGGAGTTATCTAACATCAGCACTGCTTGCTTGGGAACAATCTTTGTTTGATCAAGCCAGTTTTTCAGGACGCGCTCTAAACTGGCTGGGCTCACGATCTCTAAATCCTGCATAATTTCAGAAGAAAAAGGGAGCTCCAGCACCTCACCTCGCTCATTAGAAAAAAAATACAGTTTATCTCGACTGACGAGGAAGCAAGCTTGGGGATTAAGTTTGTTAGCCATTAGAATGATTCCCTCCAAGAATCTATCTTCATCATACCATGATCATAACTAATTTTAATATCTATCTGTCTGGAACTAAACTCGGTTGAACCAGTGATTAAAACATGCTGAACTCCATTTGCTTGGGTTACCTCAATTTTAGCAGTTCCATCAGGTAGATTCAGGACCTCTCCTTGATAATTAGGATCTCTTAACAAGCGCAACAGAGCGTTCTCGGCTCCAGTTTCTGCTAACAGCAGAGCACGCCCCCCGTGGATAAACCGAGTGTTTGACTGACTGGTAGTGGTAGACAAGGTTAAACCTGCCACTATCACGATCATTGCCACAGTACAGACGATAATCACCGAGATTAAGGCTATTCCTGAGTTGTTTGGTTTATCTTGAGACAGGTTTCTTGTCATCTTTAACGAGTGCCAAAAGTATAACTCAGTTCTCTGGTTTCTGGAACCGAGGTGTTTTGAGTACTGCTTTGTAAAGTTAGGTTAGCTTTAATACTTGGGTGCTCATCCTCCTTGCCTAATTTAATAAACTCCAGTTTTGTGACTGTTATTTCTGGTCCAGTTAACAGTTGCGGTGGACCAGAGTCAACCGAGAGAGTTAGTTGGTCATTGATTAATTGGTAGGAGAGCACCTTTCCATCAGATAATAGGGTTAAGGTATCAGAGCTTTCACCACTGACTGACGGCTTTTGAACTTCATCCGCACGTAAGATGTCATATTGAAGTCGGGCGTATAAAAAATGAGAGTCTTCTTCAACTCGAGCAGTGTCATGCGTATTTTGTTGAATTTCTAGGGTAGAAACAAAGATTCCAGAGAGAATTAACAAAAAAATCGTGAACAAGCCCATATAAATTAATATCTCTACCAAAGTAAAGCCGTGTTGCTTGCTAGGAGAGCCGGGGCGTGTTGGTCTGCTCATCATGGTGAGTAATTAATTGTCATTGA
>CAZCXA010000034.1:0-249 GCA_964502565.1 uncultured Pseudomonadales bacterium | reverse complement strand
TAGGAGTGACCTCTTCTGTAAAAAATCTATTAAAAGCAGTCGGGTATTGTACATCAAACGGTGCTGACTCATACCAGCCCGCTAGAGGTTCATCAACTCCAGGACCACCCTCAATTACCTTGAACTCAGCATGTTTATCAGCGGTTACAATATAAGAGTAAGCATCGTCATCAGACTCAACAATGGTAGAGATTCCATAAATCCCGGTCCCGGTGGAAAAGCCACCACACCTCACTAAACTGTTCTCAT
>CAZCXA010000033.1:0-3914 GCA_964502565.1 uncultured Pseudomonadales bacterium | reverse complement strand
CAAAAAACTAAAACAATATTTAAAATCAGAAGGCATTCGCACTTTAGATGCTAAAGTGCCAAATAACCAACTCAAAAACTTATTACTGCTTTTTATTGGTGATTTTTTAAACTACAACCTGTTTTTTGATGAGTTTTCTTCACTGTGTGAAGAAATTTTAGTAGTTTTATATAATAGAGAAACAGGTGATCGCTCAGATTTGTTTATGATTTGTCATTATGGAACTGAGCTTAATTGGTATATTAGAAACGAACCATCACGAGCTGCTGAGTTCTTACAAGCTATTCTTGATTTTTACAAAAAAAATACCCAATCATTATAAGAACTTTTCAGTTTGAATAGAAAAGATACAGAGACCAAGTATTATTTTCCTCAAACTCATCACACTGGTATAATTTTTTTAACACACCCCCCCCTTTTTTTACGCCACCGTGACCCTCGAAAGTAGGATATAGTCTGTAGTATAATGGGAGGGCGGGGTCATGCCCACCCTCCCAAAACAACCTATGAAAAAAAATTATGAAGAAGCTACAAACGCTTTAGATCAAAAATTAGCTGAATACCTGGAGAAAGAAGGGATCTCATCTCTTGACTTAAATGTTACAGAAGAACAGTTAGAAAAACTCTTTTTTGTTTTCACAAAGGACTTTTTAGAATATCAAATTTTTTTTGATGAATACTCAACTCTTTGTGAAAAATTGATGATAGTTCTGAGAGATATTCCTAAAAGCAACTACTCATGTTTGTATTCGATTTGTGTTTACGGTGCAGAGCTTAATTGGTATATTAGAAACGAACCATCACGAGCTGCTGAGTTCTTACAAACTATTCTTGATTTTTACAAAAAGAATACCCAATCATTATAAGAACTTTTCAGTTTGAATAGAAAAGATACAGAGACCAAGCATTATTTTCCTCAGACTCATCACGCTGGTGTAATTTTTTGCACCTTACTTTTAACCCTCCTTTATACCACCCAACAAGATTTGTTTTACCAAGATTTGTTACACCGCAGTGTAAGTTTATGGCGAGGATTAGGTCTGGTTTTTATCCTGAATTTTCCACTGGGATAGTTTCATATCTACCCTCTCACCCTTAAAGCTCACCCCTTCTTTTAACAACAGTTGTTTTTTTCTTTTTACTCCTCCAGAAAGCGAGTAACCTCTCAGTGAGCCATCAGTGGCCACAACTCTATGGCATGGAGTACGAGGAGCATCAGGATTAGTTTTCATAAACAACCCCACAGCCCTAGCTGCTCTTGGCTTGCCCGCCAGGTCAGCTAACTGTCCGTAAGTGGCTACCTTGCCGTGGGGAATCTTTTTACACCACTGATAAACTTGTTTCTTAAAGTTTGAGACTGCAAACTGTTGATCTATTGCTGTTTGTTGACCAGTAGGATTTATTTTTTTTGATTTACCCATGAATTTAGTAGGTTTTTCTGTTATATTTATGTTAACACTAACGCATCTCAATTTCGTTGTAGTAAAAATAGATTATTTCATCAACCAGTTGATATTCTGTGATTTTTTATGTAATGGTGATGTATTGCCACTCGACTTTTTATTTGTTATTGCCTATAATATATTTTTGTTATTAATTATAAATTAAAGTAAAAATGTCTAAGTCACAAACAAAAAAAGATTTTAAATTTCCCACTAAATTAACCAAGATCGTTGCAACAATTGGTCCCGCAACAGAAACAAAGGAGGTTTTAAGAGAGTTGATCTTGTCTGGAATGAATGTCGTTCGTTTTAACAGCAAACATGGTACACCTGAGTGGCATCACGAAAGAATGATTAGAGTTAAAGAGGTTGCACGCGAGTTAAACACTCCAGTGGGCGTCTTGCTTGATTTACAGGGTCCTGAAGTTAGAATTACTCTCCCTAAGGAAGCGCAAGAAGATGGGTATAGTGTTAAAACCGATGAAGTTGTGGTTTTTACTGACATACAAGATTTAAAGATGCCTGGTAAAAAATTGATTTACTTGCCAGAGAATATCGTGGACTCTATGGAAGTTGGTCAAACGATCTTAATTGATGATGGTTTGTGTCAGCTGGAAGTATCAGCAAAAAAACAAGACATGTTTGAGGCTAAGGCGCAAGGTGACTTTATGATCAAGAACCGCAAAACTGCCAGCTTTCCTGGGTTTGTGACTGATATGCCGGTTTTAATCGAGAATGATTATATACAACTAGATGGTCTCAGAGATGAGGAGGTTGATTTTATCGCCTTATCTTATGTTAGAAACAAGAGCGATATTTTAACTTTACGTCGTGAGCTAGAAAAACGGAAGTTAACTGCCGATATTGTGGCCAAGATTGAAAATCAAGAGGCCTTACGCAATCTTGAGGAAATAATCGAGGCTTCAGACGCGGTTATGGTGGCTCGTGGCGACTTGGGCATTGAGGTGTCTTATGAAAAATTAATCCGATATCAAAGAAAAATTATTCAGATAGCGCGAGAAAAGGTTAAGCCGGTTATTACCGCGACTCACATGTTGGAGACCATGGTCACTAACCCCTTCCCAACAAGAGCAGAAATCAGTGATGTGGCTCATGCTATTTATGATTTAACAGATGCTGTCATGTTATCTGCTGAAACAACGATTGGTAAATATCCAGTGAAAGCCGTTCAAATCCAAGCTAAGATTGCGAGCTATAATGAAAAGTATATCAAGTCTGATTATATTCAGTGCGTTGACACTTATGGTATGTCAAACGTGATCAATGCAGTTAATCACCTATTAACCAGCGAGTGTGGCTGTCTTGATCTTGATATGATTGTGTGTTTAACCGAGACCGGTCGCACCGCTTCTTTGGTAGCTAGAAGTAGACCCAAGGTGCCAATTCATGTTATAACCAGCACTCGGCGTGTTTATGAAAAGTTAAGTTTAACTTTTGGCATAATACCTCATTTAGTGGATTGGTCAAAGGAAGAGAAATTAGTCAATGCTCAAGCTTTGATAAAGAAAATCAATAAGGAAGAGTGGCTAGAACCTGGCAAACGAGCTCTAGTCTTACATGGTCCTCAGTGGGGCATGCCCGGACACACCAATACCGTGTCTTTTCTGACAATTGAGTAGTAGCAATTGATTTAAGATCTGTTCTTTTGTGTTAGAATTAGTTTAATATCAACTATATAAAGGGTAATATGGCTCAAGATAAATCAACCCAACAAGATCAATCAAGGACTGGCTGTAGCGTGTTAGCTTTTCTTTCAGGAGCTGTTGCCGGTGCCACAGCATTGTTTTTGTCAAAAAAGGAAAATCGAGATAAAACAAAGCAGGCTGTTAATCAGGCAGTTGATAAAGCCAAAGAAGTTGCCGATGATGTAGCCAAACAATCTCAGCGTGTTAAGAAAGATGCGGAAAAAGAGATAAAAAAGATTACTAACAAGGTTAAAAAATAACGGTTTAACCGTTTTTTAACCTCGAGTTTAAATATTGAGGAATTTTTAACACCTCGCTTATAAGCGAGGTGTTTTTGTTTTCTTTTTTTACTAATCTCTTAACCAAGCTGAGTTTTTATCTGCTCACACCACTGCTCTATTTTCTGTTCATTCTCTTCTTCATCTGGAAAACCATCAATTTTAAGAGGCTCGACAATTGATTGCGCTCCTAGTTTGGTAAAGGTTTCTTGTAGGATCTCTGCGGATTTACAAAAATCAGGA
This sequence comes from uncultured Pseudomonadales bacterium, assembly GCA_964502565.1. Classification (GTDB taxonomy): domain Bacteria; phylum Patescibacteriota; class Microgenomatia; order UBA1400; family PJMF01; genus CAYVBW01. The sequence goes on along the minus strand of CAZCXA010000033.1, from coordinate 245 downwards.
TAGTTAGTGTCCCCTAGGCCAAAAACGATTAACTTTTTACCGTTCAAATCAACGGTTAAGTTCTCTATAAAATCTCTAAAATCAGTTTGCAAAAGACCATCGTCCCATGTAGAAGCACCAGCAATTATCACCTCGTATTGAGCCAACTCCTCTGGAGTAATATCGGTCACATCCTGCATTTTAGGGTTATGTTGTGATAGATGGTTAAAAATTTGCTCAGCTACCATCTCGGTGTTGCCGGTAGT
>CAZCXA010000032.1:0-3925 GCA_964502565.1 uncultured Pseudomonadales bacterium | reverse complement strand
AAATTCCAAATTGCTCCTAGATTTTTTCTTTCTCTACGATTTTTTTAATAGATCATAGTATAATCAAACAATATGATCACCTTGACTGATTTTTCAAAACTTGAAATTAAGATCGGCACCATTATTGCTGTAGAAAAAGTCGCTGGAGCTGATAAATTACTCAAACTAAAACTTGAGTTTGGCCAGTTTCAGCGACAAATTTTAGCTGGTATTGCTGAGTTTTATCAAGATAGCCAGCAGTTGCTAGGCAAGCAAGTACCGGTGATTGTGAACTTGGAACCTAGAAAAATCAGGGGCGAGGAGAGTCAGGGTATGATGTTGGCGGTTGATGTGGCTGGTCGACCAATCTTATTACACCCTAGTGAGACTGTGCCAGCCGGCAGTATTGTTCGTTAAAGTAAATTCGAGTAGAGCAAAACTCAAGAGGAGATCTGTTCCGAGTTGCGTAACGTTAGAGACGGACGGGTAATATGACTCCAATGAATCAAGCTAGTCTGAATACATTGGAATCATAGAATTAATTGGGTGCTATAAAATGAGTTCAACAAAACCTCGTAATTTTAAACTTCTCAACACGTCTTTGATAAATGGTATTTTTATAATGGGGTTGTTACTGTTAAGCGTGGATTGTGTGGGCAATAATGAAACAGTTTTTAAGTTTTTTGGCTTTCACTCTCACTTTTTAGTAATACCTATTCTCTTGTTTTTAGTTGTAGCGCGTTTTAGTAACTCCTTTATTTTGCCTTTAGTAATAAAAAGATTTGGATGGATCTTGTTTGGCTTTAGCGCTTTTTTAAATAGTGTTTTAATTATTTTTGATGCAGTTAGCCCAGCCAATACAGTGTACGCCCTAACTCGGGTTAACACCGCTTCTTTTCTAACATTTGTTATATATTTAGGAGGCGCTTTATTTATTGGTCAGGATAATGAGTGGTGGCAAAAATATTGGCAAAAAGTTTTATTATTATTTCCTTTAGTAGGATTTTTTATAGCGATTCTCACCCGCTTACTCCCTTTTGATGTTTTTCTACAACTTGTTAAGGAAGATTATTTAATTGAGAACACTCAGTTTTGGGTTCTTTTTTTAGGGTCTTTAGTTAGTGTTAGATTTGCTTGGCTATTGAAACAACAAAACAACCTCAGATGGTCAATCTTTTTCTTATTTTGTTTCCTAGGTCTTTTTTTTATTGCAGGTGAGGAAATTTCTTGGGGACAGCGTTTGTTCAAGATTGAGGTCAGCGAGACCATTAAACAAATTAATGCACAGAAGGAAATGACGGTTCATAATCTGTATTTTTTTCAAGATATAGTAGTTTATGTGTATGTGGCGTTTTCTATTTTTGGAGTATTTAGTAATGCTTTGTGCTCAAAAGTTACTTTTTTAAAAAAGTTCAAGTGGATGGTGCCACAAGCTAATTTAATAGGGTATTTTTTAATGCCTTTGGTATTTTTTTCAGCTCAAGTTTGCGCAAAACATGGTCTTTGGCATCCCTGGGCAGAGGTGGCAGAATTATATTTATACTTAGGAGGAGTATTGTGGGTCCTTTTTTTAGGCAGCTCAGCTCAAGGATCTCGGTTGAAAAATGTTTAAAATTAAACGCATTTACGATCCAGCCTTACCTAGTGACGGGTATCGTATTTTGGTGGACAGACTCTGGCCAAGAGGGATCTCTAAAGCTCGGGCACAAATTAATGAATGGTTAAGGGAGGTTGCCCCAACTCCGGATTTAATTAAATGGTTTGGCCATCAAGAAGAAAATTGGCCAGAGTTTCGCAATCAGTATCTTAAGCAGTTAAAACAGAACTCTACTCAAATCAAACACCTACAATCCTTGGCTGACAAGCATCCAGTTGTGACCCTGCTTTATGGAGCTAGAGATACGCAACATAATCAAGCCGTGGTGTTGCTAGAGTATTTAAATAAACAGTAGTTTACCATCCTGTCAGAAAGATTGTTGTTGAGTCAAGATAGTTTCCCAGTAGGAATTTTCTGCAATCTATTTCCTTCTTACTAAATTTTCTTTTTAAGATTTCCTAGTCAAGATTTGACAAGAGAGGTCTTCATCCTTAATAATGGTTAAGGCAAAAGTTAGTCCTTATTTATTTTATTGCTAGAAGAAGGCTAGCCCTTTTTTAAATACTTGGTTTGTCGTCTATCTAATTTATCAATTAACTCAACCGAATTATGAGTGAAGCCAAAACAAACGAACCAAAAACCAGTTCAAGTTTTAACATCAAATCCTTAAAGCCAGCAGGAGTCTGTGCTGTTGTTACTGTGGTGGCTCTTATTGGAGCTATTATTAGCATCCTTACCAAGAATCCTTTATGGATCCTGGTTCTTTTAGTCCCAGCCACTCTTTATGAAGCCATTCGTACCCAAAAAGGTGCTTCTACCAAGGCTAGCTCAATCATACTGCTTATCCTTTTAATCCTGGAGATCATTCTAATAGTCTTTAATGTTAGTTTTGATCTCACAGGCTTCTTGCATGTAGAGGGGAAGTATATTGCTGGCTACTATCTACCCCTTGGAGACATCAAGATCTTTGGCCCACTTCTCCTCACCATTTTATCTACAGTCTTAATCTTTAGAACTAGAGGTAAATACACTAGATGGCTCTCTATCGTGATCGCTGTTGGTTCTCTTACCACCATCTTTCTTATTAGCCCTGAGTTCTTCCAGCATGCCTTACAACTAATCGTTAATGGCTTGTTAGATAGATTATCCACCTCAATGTATTAATCACTACTTACTAATAATTATTTAAGTCACTATGGCAGAACCAGCCACACAACCTGAAGCCGGCCAGTCAACTACCTCTTCGCAAAAATCAGCAGAGAGCGCCCCTTCTCCTAAGCAACCCACATCAGCCACTACTCCCTCTGCTTCAGACACCAAGCAAGACACCAAGCAAGACACCAAGCAGGATGCCAAGCAAGACACCAAGCAGACCCCTAAAAAAGGTAATAAAGCTCTCACCTGGATCTTTATTATTATAGGTATTTTAGGTGTATTATCCTTGATTGTAATGATTGGATGGAAGGCGTTAATGGCTAAGTATTTTACTGCTGATTTTTTTCTAACTCGGTTTGCACCAGATGTGCCAAACTCAGCCATTAATGAAATTTTGCAGGAAACAGAGTCCTTATCAAAGGAACTGCAAAAATCAATTGACTCTACCAAGGCAGACTCAGAGGAGTCCCTGAACTCTAGCGAGCCAATAGACTCACCAAACCCAGAGGATGCTTCTGACCAACTTGATGAGAGCGTTCAATCTTTGGCAGATCATCAGTATGGCTCAATTAAGCAACCCTTTTTTTACCCCAATGCTATTGAGCAGGAAGTAGTTCAAGAAGGTTATATCTTTGTTTTCCAGACTAATGACTCGGTTTCCACCGCGTCTAAGCATTATGAGAACTTGATCAATCGCAACAACTGGCAGAGTGATGCTAGCATTGACGATCTCGGTTCGATCTCATTTTATATTAATGTTGATGATCTATTTACTGCCATAGTGGAAGTCAAGAAAAGTTTTAGTGATGATGAGAATACTACTGTTGGTATTATGTTTATTGATGCAGAGTAAATTGATGCAAATCTTGACTTGACTAGTGTAATAGAGAGTTTTTTTAGAATTTCCTCAGTGATAATCTGATATAGCTTTTTAAGTCTTAAGTAACTCAGGCTTGTTACTTGATAGGAACTGTAGAGTTTTAGATTCAGGGACACCAGCCATAGAAAGCAGAGCTTCATTAGGAGATACTATAAATAAGCACAGACAAATCAGGCTAATATTGGTAAAATACAGTTAACACGTTTGAGAACTCAATGAATTTTTCAAGGAGGTGTCGCATAGTGGTCAATTGCACACGCTTGGAAAGCGTGAGCTTCACGGCTCCGTGGGTTCGAATCCCACCACCTCCGCCA
>CAZCXA010000031.1:1731-4135 GCA_964502565.1 uncultured Pseudomonadales bacterium | reverse complement strand
CTTTCCTATTCCTGATTGTTCCTTTTCCTTTTTTCTGTTATATTTCTAATAATTGTTATTAACCACATCTTTTAGAAATATATTAGCATAAGATTGGGTTAAGCCAAGATAACTCAAGATAAAATAGGTTAGGTCTAACTAGAGCAAGCAAGATAAATCAAGATAAAACAGGCTAGCCTTAACTAAGGCTGACAAGATATATCAAGATCGGTCAAGTCTAAAAAAATAACAACTATACCAGGCAAAAAATGCGTTTTTTACAGTTTCAACACCAGTTTAAACAATTTTTGGCCATCTCGCTGGCTGATATCAAGCTAGTAGCTCCTGATTTTGACCATCGGCGGTTGGTGGAGTGGCAAAAAAAAGGCTATCTGCAACTTATCAGACGAGGTTTTTACATCTTAACAGACACTCTAACGCATCTACAGGAAGAAAGTTTATTTGCTATTGCCAACAAGATTTACTCTCCGTCTTATGTTTCTTTAGAGACAGCTCTTAACTTTTATAACTTCATTCCTGAGATGCCGTTTACCATCACCAGTGTTTCTAGTCGTAAAACTCAGGAGTTTGAAACCGAGTTAGGCAGATTCCATTACCGCTCTATCAAGCCGGAGTTGATGTTTGGTTATCGCTTACTGGAGATTCCTGGTCAGCGATTTCAACAAAAAACCAGACTAGCTGAACCAGAAAAGGCGATTTTAGACTTTCTTTATTACAACCAAAACTATCAATGTCAGCTAAATTTCAGTTCTTTGCGTTTAAATTTAAACGAGATCTTTGAAGAGTGTGATCTGCAAAAGTTTGAACACTATTTATCTAAGTTTGACTCAAGAGCAATGCAAAGGAGGGGTCAGGCGTTTTTGTCTTGGTTGAGTTTAGCTAAGACCGATTAAGTTAAAAATATTTTATACTTTTATGCTCACATTAAAAGATATTCAACAGCAATACCAGCCTCGTTTCCAGTTTAAAAAGCGTTTTATTTTACGTGAGTATCTGCAGTACAAGATTTTAGAGGCAATTGCCAATAGCCCTGAAAACCGTAATCTAGTTTTTATGGGAGGTACCGCGATTCGTTTGGTTTATAACAGTCATCGTTTTTCTGAGGATCTAGACTTTGATAACTTGGGCTTAACTGCTAACCAGTTTCAAAACCTTTTTAAGAATGTTCAGCATGAATTAAGTTTGGAAGGCATGGCAGTAGAGCTAAGGTTTAGTTTTAAGCAGGCAATGCACTGCTTTTTACGATTTATTGGAGTTTTGCAAGCATTCAACTTAACTCAACAAAAGAAAGAAAAGATCATGATCAGGGTTGATGTAGCACCACAAAACTATGATTATCAGCCAGATCTTAAGCTACTTAAAAAGTTTGATGTTTATACTAGAGTTCAAGTGGCACCTCAAGAACTGTTGTTAGCAGAAAAGTTGATCACTATTTTACAGCGGTCAACAGCTAAGGGCCGTGATTTTTTTGATGTGATTTTTTTATCAGGTAGGACCGATCCAGATTGGCAGTATTTGCAAAAAAAGGCTGGTATTGCCACCAGGCCAGAATTAAAAACTGCTTTGCAAAAAAGAGTACATCAGTTAGATATGTCAATCTTGGCCAAGGAACTTGAGCCGTTTTTAATCAAGAGTAGTAGTTTTAGGCAGGTGCTGTCTTTTGCTGAGTTTGTTGAGAACTGGCTCTAAATCTTACTTTTGTTTTATTGGTCAATTATATTTCAATTATATTTGTCAACTACATTGGTCAAAAACGGTTGTTGTTAACAACTATTATAATTTTTATAACTTTCTCTTTTTAGCCTTAACAAAAGAGGTGTGGTTTTTCTCTTTTTTTCATTTTTTAGTTCCACCAGGGGTGCGCGTCTCATTTTTTTGTTTCCCCACCGCCTGTTTTCCTTCTTGACAACCAGTTTTTTTAGGAATACTCTAAAGCTATGAGATAGTTCAATCGAACTATTTTGTTGTTCTTTTTTTAATAAAAAGCTTGATAATAGGGGAAAAAAAATAAAAATATAGCATTAAAAAAACAAGCTTTTTTGAACACTTTTCGTCACCAAAATCTCAAAAATTCAATAATGAGTTTCCTGCCACACTTACCATTTTCCCGCTACTCAAGAAAACTAAAAAAACAGCTTAACCAGTTTTTTGCAACTGTTACTAGTTTTTTGTTAGCCCCCACCCGTTCTAAACTACACACTCACTCAGTGGCCCTGGGTGTAGGCATCTTGATGTTCGTGGCTGGCACATACTTTGGAATAGCCCACTATCTTTTGCCTGCCATTCGTGCCCTGTCAGAGTCCACTCATGAAATGCCCTACAATGCTAACCTGGCTGATCCAGAGACATACTCAACAGCCTTTAATAGAGGAGAGGTTGCTGGCCTGAGTGGTTATGACGATGA
>CAZCXA010000031.1:0-1631 GCA_964502565.1 uncultured Pseudomonadales bacterium | reverse complement strand
GCTTTTCCTGTTTATACCGAGATTGAAAAAGACAATACCAGTGAAGGCTATGCCTTATACTACGGACATGAGACAGCCGAGAGTCCTGGCAGTACAGCCCAAGGCTATAACATTATTAGAGAAGACGAGAGTGTGGTTAATGCCACCTTGGTCTGTCCTTTTAATGGTAGTACGAGTTGTTTAGGTGCTGAAGGCAAGGTAGAGCCTACCACAGCCACAGGAGCGATACGATATGGCCAGGGAAGTGCGCTGAGTTTTGATGGTAGAAATGATTATGTAGATTTAGGCAACAACTCCTTGCTTGATAATGCACAAGATTTTACCTTAGAAGCTTGGGTTAATTTAAGCCAGATTGCTCTCACATCTGGGGAGACTGATTATATGCCAATATTAGCTAAGGGGAATCATAATAATGCAAGTTATGACATATTATTATCCAGGAGTGGTGCAACTTGGAATGCTAATTTGTATGCAAGTGGTCAAAGATTAGTAATAGCTTTCCCAACCTCAAACTATGGCCAATGGTATCATGTTGCTTTTTCTAGATCAGGATCAACAATATATGGTTTTATTGATGGCGTTTTGAAAAATCAAACAGAGTATGAAACAGCACTGATACCTAACTCTCATAACCTGTTTATTGGTCATGAAAATAGCAATGGTAATCCTGGTGCTCGTCGGTTTGCCGGTCTTATTGACGAGGTTCGCATCTCCACCTCGGCTCGCTATACTGCTAACTTCACTCCCCAAACCACGCCTTTTGAACCAGATGAGCAGACCGCCTTACTGCTTCATTTTGACGAAGCCGGCTCTGATCCTCGCTATCCTAACCAAGCCATTGATGCTTCGGGCAACGGCAACCATGGCACAATCGTGGGTGCTAAACACGTGTCTGGTTTAGTCGGTGTTGATAAATCTAGCGCGGTTGCTGGTTATCTGCCCACTCAAACATATGGTTCTCATCAAGGTGTGTTTATCGAGGAGGGTACCACCAACTTAATCACCAACCCTTCTTTTGAGCATGGTACCTATGATACCGGCTGGGGCTTGCCTTATTTAAACTTTGACAACAGTCTGCAAACCTTTACTCCAGGTGTTGCCAAACGGAACAGTGCAGGACCGTTTGCTCAGGGGGTGATGGTGCAGGGGAATTTTTTATCAAAAAATCCTTTGGACGATGACAGGATAGCTGTCTCTAAGAATTTAGTGGCGGGAAATTTTAATGATGTGCTTGATAAAGATCAGGGTTCTATAGTCTTTTGGATTACTCCTGAATGGAATGGCAATGACAATAAATCACATGCAATAATTCATTCTGGAGATTATTTGTGGTTGAGCAAACTTAGTGATAACACCTTAGGGTTTAAACCATATTGGCGACAAGGTTATGATGTTGATGTTTCTGATTGGGTTGCTGGAAATACTTATTTTGTTGCAGTAAGATGGGATAAGGTTAATACTTTAGATGGCGTAAATCACATTAGTATATCAATACAAAATGTTCATAATTTTGGCAGGACATCTAGCATCTCTCTAGACGTTGGTGGAGGGTTGCAAATCGGTTATAATCCTTATTCTCAAGGTTGGTCATTAGATGCCATCATCGAAGGTCTCACCATCTACCGTCGTCC
>CAZCXA010000030.1:2320-4211 GCA_964502565.1 uncultured Pseudomonadales bacterium | reverse complement strand
GCCTCAACTCTAATGTTTTTAGCTTTACTGTTGACTCAGTCTAGATCTGGTCTGCTCGGTTTTGCAATGAGCTTGTTTTTCATGATGGCTTACTCATTTTTAACTAAACAAAAAAATAAAAAAGTACTGTCGAGTTTATCGGTTTGGTTAATAGTGATAGGTTTTATTATTGGCACCGAGTTCACACCTTCACTGGGGAAGGTGTTGCCAATCTGGCAACCTAGCAAACAAGTGTCTTCCCTGTTTTCTTCTTCTTCAACAGTCAATAATAATCAAGATCAAGTCGAGGCAGTATCAAACATTACCATCACCCCTTCTGAACAAATTCGTCTGATTGTCTGGAAAGGCGCGATCAAGATCTGGCAAAGATATCCTGTGCTTGGCTCTGGGCCTGAAACATTTGCCTACAGCTACTATCTTGACCGACCCATGGAGCACAACCAGGTCTCAGAATGGGATTTTTTATACAACAAAGCACATAATGAACTACTTAACTTGTTAGCCACCACCGGGGTGGTGGGCCTAAGCGCTTATGTACTTTTAATGAGTAGTTGCTTTTTTGTGACTGGAAAACTATTATGGGCAGGTTTTAAGCAGAAGAATAAAGCTCAGCTGGAGCAACCAACAACCAACCAGCTCAATCTTTACCTGGGCATCACTGCTGGGTTAATCGGTTTTAATATCACCAATCTGCTAGGATTTTCAACCGTGATGGTCTCGGTGTTGTGGGTATTTTTTATGAGTTACTTAGGTTTGGCTGAATCCAAGGATAAAGATCTTCACCAGTCAAGTCTGGCAACTCCGACAGCAACCCCTACTAACCAATCATCATTTAAAAAGTTAAGTTTCTTCCAGATAATTACCCTTATCTTGTTGATCTTGATCGTGTTTCATCTCTCATTAAAGATAGTTATGATTTGGCAGGCCGACCATCTTCACTTTAAAGGCAAGCGTCAGTTTTCTGCCCAACAATATCAGGCTGGTGTTGAAAATCTACAAAAAGCGGTTTTGCTAGCACCAAATGAGGCACTGTTTTATGATGAGTTAGCTGATAGTTATGCCAAGATTGCGGTTCGATTTTTTGAAACCAAAGAAACTGAGATGGCCCAGCAGTACGCCCAGCTCGCCCAAGCCACAAGCGAGCAAGCACTCACGCTCAACCCATTTCATCTCAACTTTTACAGAAGCCAGTCCTCGATATACTCACAGTTATCTGTTGTTGACGAAAGATTTCTTGAATTATCTAAACAAACCTTAATCCAGGCCCAAGCTATGGCCCCTACCGATCCTAAGCTGGTTTTTCAGCAGGGCTTACTAGAGCTAACTGCAGGTGACAAACTGTTAGCCATTGCTACAATCGAGCGAGCAGTTGAGATGAAACCAGACTACCACCAGGCTAGGTACCGCTTAGGACTGATCTTTGAAAACGATGGGGAGTGTGAAAAAGCCCTAGAGCAGTATCAATATATCTTAAGTAATATTATTCCGGGAGATAATAATTTAATCGAGAAGATCGAGACACTAAAAACCTGCGAGTAGTTTAAGCTGTTAACTATCCCTACCTCTTTTTTTGCCTAGGAAAACTTGTCGACCAACTGATACTGTGTGAGGTAGAGGTTTTATAAGGTATAATAATAGATACTTAAAGGTAAAATAAAGATCAAAAACAAAAAGTTTAACAAAAACTAAAAACTTATAAAAGACACAGCTGTATAGCTTAATTTTTATCTATTAGGTTCACAGTTTTAATTTTATACTTTACCATGACAAAACCTGTTTTAACTTAATTTTATACTTTAACCATGAAAAAACTGTTTTAACTTAACTTTATACTTTAACCATGACAAAACTAGTTCTAACCGCACCACATCCAACCCTGCGCCAAACTGCC
>CAZCXA010000030.1:0-2220 GCA_964502565.1 uncultured Pseudomonadales bacterium | reverse complement strand
AACCATGACAAAACTAGTTCTAACCGCACCACATCCAACCCTGCGCCAAACTGCCCTGCCGATTAAAAAAGTTGATAAAAAACTGTTGGACAATATTCAAGAACTGCTTATAGCCCTGGAGGGTGAAACAGATCCACCTGGGGTGGGCATGGCCTTTCCGCAAATCAACAAATCAATTTCAGGTTTAGCTTATCGACCTGATGCTAAAAACAACCGGTCAGCTAACTCCCAAGTTACAATCTTACTCAACCCAGTTATCACCTCCCACAGTCTTGACCAAAGCTTTGGTGAAGATCCAGATGAGCCTGATCTTGAAGGTTGCTTGTCAGTGCCTAACCTCTATGGACCTGTGCCACGTTGGAACTGGGTGGAACTCAAGTATGAGATTATTAAAGAGGGACAACTAGCCTTACAAACTCAAAGATTCACTGATTATCATGCCCGTATCATCCAACATGAGTTGGATCACCTCAATGGTATTCTCTTCACCGACCATTTAATAAAACTAGATCTGCCAGCCTATGTAAAACAAGGCAATGAGTTTGTAGAGTTAACCGATCGTGATATTTTGCAAATTTTTTAAAGACACCCATGCCATCAACCCTTAAAATTGCCATTGCTGGTAGCACTGTTCACACTAAAAACAGTGCACGGGTCTTGGCTAATCATCTAGAGTTTGAGATTAGCTGGGTTTTAACTCCTGAGCCTAAAAAAGTTGGTCGTCAACAAAAATTAACCTTTAATCCTCTGCATGAATGGGCGCACTCTCAGCAAGTTCCTTGTTTTTTAGTAAAAGATAAGATTGACCATCAATTGCAAGAAGAGATAACCAACCAGCCAGATTATTTACCTGATTATTTGTTAGTGATTGATTTCGGGTATTTTATTCCTAATTGGCTACTCAATCTGCCTAAAAAAGCACCTCTTAATCTGCATCCCTCTGCCCTCCCCTCCTGGCGAGGCAGTTCTCCGGGTCAGTTTATCCTACTTAACGGAACTAAAAAATCAGCTGTTTCTTTGATACAGTTGACTGACAAACTTGACTCGGGACCGATCATTCAGCAAGCCGAGTTTGAGATTGGCCACTCCTGGAACGCAGATGACTATTACCAACACAGTTTCTCTATTGCCAATGAGTTTTTGACCAACTGGATTTTAGCCTTTGATCACAAAAAATTAACTGCCAAACCACAGCCAACACGGTCGCCCACGGTTGAGGCACGCAAAATTAACAAGAATGATGCTAGAGTTGACTGGAAAATCTTGCAGTTTTTAATGGAAAACGAGGAAAAACAGAAAAACAGCCAGCAAAAAGCAGAGCAAGTACAAGCCTCTCTTGAAACAAAAACCATCCTTGATCAACAGTTGAAAAAAGAGGTGGTGAGCAACTGGCCTGACGTCATCGAGCGCGCCAGTCGAGCTTTCCAACCCTGGCCAATCTTATGGACTGAAGTTCCAACAGTCAGGGGTAAAAAAAGAATGCAGATTCTCTCTTGCGCTGAAAACGAGAATAAACGATTAGAACTCAAAAAGGTGAAGATCGAGGGACAAACAATAAAATCTTGGCAAGAGGTGAAAAATCAAGTAAAAAACCCAAAAAAAGATTGACAAAAACAGTTATTTAGCTGACTCCGGTTCCTTTTCCGGCTTTTGCCAATGAGTGGTCGCGCCCTGTTTCTTCATTAATCGCAAAACCTTGGTTGGCACTTTATAACGTTTTTTTTCTCCATCAACCACAACCGTTACCGTATGCAGATTGTGTTTAAAACTGCGCGCGGTGCGATTCTTGGCGTGAGACACCTTATGACCAACATGTGCCACAACTGGAAATTTATAGTCAAAACTTTTCATAGATTTGAATTTTAACACTAGACAGGTTAGAAAGTCAAAAGAAATCCTGAATCAACCATTGGATATTATTCTAAAAAAAGGAAAGGATCGGGGGGATCCTTTGTCATCAAAAGTCATCAAAGCAAGATCCCAAGCGTGCCGATTAAAAACGCTATCGATCCTACTATCATCAAGAGCAATCCGCGGAATGCGTCTAACTCGCGATTGAGCGTTATATTTTTACCAAAAAAAACCGCGTAGAAAAAAGTCATTCCGCCGACAAACATCGCCATGATCCCGATCCAAAACACCAACAGCATCTCGCCTCCTTCTTCCCCCCGATCTTTTAAAGATCAGCGCTTGTCCTCCAAGGTAACTGTTATAGTCACC
>CAZCXA010000029.1:2883-5001 GCA_964502565.1 uncultured Pseudomonadales bacterium | reverse complement strand
CAAAATACCGCAACCCTTAACATCTAGGCACTGCCACCATTTCCACTTTTATCACCCCCCACCACCATCTCCGCCACCCCCACCACCATCTCTGTCGCCGTCACTAACCATCTCCGCCTCAACCACCCCCCCTCGACATCCAGCTACTACTACTAATATCCAGGCACTGCCACAAACACAATACCAGTTTCATAATTTCCTGCTGTTTGAGCACCATCAATTCCTGCCTTATAGATAATATCTGCCCGTTCTATGTGAGCAATCTTCTCAGAGCTCATGATCGTTTGCATTGTCCCGCCTGTGCTTACGTCCGCAAACGGCCTGAAACAATAGGTGTTGTTTATACAACTGGGATTGGCAGTTGTGAAATCCTTTGCAACATTATCTCCAGAAATATTAAACCCAAAACCAGGTATGTTTTCAGATTGCCAAGGCTCAGCTTGGTTAATATAGCAAGTATAACCGGTATCGCATTCGGTATCTTTTATAAAATCCAGACCACCCAGATGTGCTAAGCGATACTGCTCATAAGCATAAATAGTGTAGCCACCAGCACCACGGGTGCTGATGGTGATGTAGTTTGTGCCGGTGTTGTGAGAGCCAGGCGTCAAGACACCGAGGTCAATATCAATATCTGAGATGGTAAAACTAAAGGTTCCAATCTGGTAAATATACTGAAAGCCAGCCCCAATAAAGTAGTAACTTTCTTCATCACTACCGTAGTCGCCATAAGGTCCGGGAGCGATCTGACCCAAGGTGTAGGTCATGTTGTAGGAAGTGCTGGGATCAAACTGGCCAGCCCCCATGTTAAAGTTGCCAAACTGAATTAAATAGGAATCAGAGCTCATTGGCTGGGCATAGGCCTGGCTCGGTCCAACTTGGCCCAGCCTAATCTGGTCTATCCTAACTTGGCCCAGCTTCATCTGGTCTAGCCTAACTTGACCCATCCCAGCTTGGCCCAGCCTAACTTGACCAAAACCTACGCTACCTGCTATTAACAAGAAAATAATAAGAACTGATTTAGTTAAAAGACCGCGAGCTTTTGTTGATTTAAGCCTGAGGAGATTGAGTAGTGTTCGAGTTATCATGATGGCTAGTTTGCAGTTGTTTGATCTTAACCTTTAGTTTTTCTAACTCTAATCTAATGAGAGTTAACTGGCCTTTTATCGCTTTCTGATTTTGTGGAAAACTCGACATCTCTATTAACTGGTCAAGTTTTGGTTGTACAAAACCAAACAAAAAACTCTCAAAAAAGTAGAGCCAATCCCAGGTGGTGTTCTCAGCCTTTTTCAGCTCTGACTCTTTTTGTTGTAGATAAACTTTATAACTATAAACCTCATTTTTCTCGATATTGATCAAGGTTTGTTTATCTTTGGCTTGTTGATGTTGATACCGAGCAAACAAGAAAAACACCATCACCAGAGGGATCCCTACTAAATGAGACAGGTTAAGACTAGAGGTTAAACTCGGGTTCAAGGTATAGAAAAACAGTAGGATTAAAAGCGTGATGATGATCGCTGTCCAGCGGTGCATGGTCATTGACAAGAAAAACAAGTACACAAAAATCAGGGAGAAAAAAACCGAGGTGGTGCCACCAGTGGCACCAATCAAGATTAAAAAGGCAAAGGTGACCAAGGTCATCTCATCAACCGCGGTTTTTGGTAGTAGTTCCCAGACGCGAGCATCATTCAGTTTTTTTAGGATAAAGTAAAGTAAAATACAACCAGCAAACGCTTGAAGCGAGTACTGGGCTAAGACGGGAATCTTGAGCCAAACATAGGCTAAGATGATCCCAGCCGAGAGAACAAGAGTTTGGGCTAAAGTTTTACGAACATGAGAAGTTTTACGAGCGTGGACAGGGGTGGGTAGGCTAGGCATGGCAGGATTAAGGATAAGGATATTAGTTGAATGTTAAGATCGATTAAGACAATCAATTAAAACAGTTAAACAAGACAACCTTAGTATAGTGTCGACAATTTTAGTATAGCGCATTTGTTGATATAATGTAAAAGTTAAAACTCAGATAATTCCACCCAACCCAAACGCGCTCAACCCAAACGCGCTCAACCCAAACATCAACTAACACAAGCACCACCCAACCCTTAACATTATCAAACC
>CAZCXA010000029.1:0-2783 GCA_964502565.1 uncultured Pseudomonadales bacterium | reverse complement strand
ACCACCAACCTTAAACACCGCCAAGCCATAACGCCAACCACCAACCTTAAACTTAGAATTTTTATTTTTAACCCTAAAACCATGTCTTACAACCATCTCACCTCTGAACCTAAATGGCAAAAATATTGGGAAGACCTGCATCTTTTTCAGGACTCAATTGAACAGATTTTAGCCAAGAAACAACAGGGTAAACCAATCAACCCTTTTTATCTATTATTTGCTTTTGCTTATCCTTCAGGTACTGGTCTGCATGTGGGTCATGTTGAGTCAAAAACCGCTTTGGATATCTTGGCTCGTTTTTATCGAATGCAAGGCAGAGATGTGTTTTTTCCAGTAGGTTGGGATGCTTTTGGCTTACCAGCTGAAAACTACGCGATTCAAACCGGCATCCCGCCGGCTGAAACCACCAAAAATGCGATCAACACCTTTCGTCGCCAGATCAAGCGTTTGGGTATCAGCTATGACTGGAGCACAGAGGTTGCCACCTGCCATCCAGATTATTATCACTGGACCCAGTGGCTCTTTAACCAGCTTTTTCAAAAAAACTTGGCTTACAAGAAAGAGGGCATGGTTAACTGGTGTCCGTCTTGTCAAACCGTGCTGGCTAATGAGCAAGTGGTCGAGGGTTTGTGCGAACGGTGTGAAGCACAAGTTGTACAAAAAGAGCTTGAGCAGTGGTATTTTAAGATTACTCAATATAAAGATGAGTTAATCAAGGGTTTGTCTCAGGTGGACTGGCCAGAGGCCACCAAGCAACAGCAGTTAAACTGGATTGGTAGAAGCGAGGGGGCCGAGATTGATCTGCAACTTAAGCAAGATCTGGACGCATTAGCCAACACAACCACGCAAAACCAGCACGCCCAAGCCAACACAACCACGCAAGATCAACACGCCCAAGCCAACACATCCACGCAAAACCAACACGCCCTAACTTGTTTTACCACGCGTCTGGACACGGTTTTTGGGATTACTTTTTTAGTGATTTCTCCAGAAAAGTTTCAGCAGTTAAACTTGATTCAGCAGGTTTCAGCTGACCATCAACCTCAGGTAGAAAAGTATTTAAACCAGGCATTTAAGAAAACAGAGGAGGAGCGACGGATTGGCGAGAAGGATAAAACCGGAGTAAATACCGGCTTAACCGCGATTAATCCGGTTAATCAGGAGGAGGTACCGATCTTTGTTGGTGATTATGTACTGGGGCATGTTGGCACTGGTATGGTGATGGGCGTGCCTGCGCATGACGAGCGCGACTGGTTGTTTGCCAAGAAGCATCAACTAAAGATAAGACCGGTGATCAAGCCAGTAACCGGGAAAGTGATGGTTGATGGAGTTGAGCAGGATTATGCCGAGGATCAACCTCAGGTTTGCACTGCAGAGTATGGCATCATGATCAATGCAGACGCCAGCCAAGTGAATGGCCAGAACTATTCAGGCTTAACTTCTCAACAGGGCAAGGAGCAGTTGTTAAAGGATTTTCCCAAGATCATGCGTCCAACCGTTAACTATAAACTTCGCGACTGGCTGATCTCGCGCCAACGTTATTGGGGCGCGCCAATTCCAGTAATTTATGATCCTGATAATCAGCCTCATGCGATAAAAGATAAAGATTTACCCTGGTTGCTTCCCACTGATGTAGATTTTAAACCTACTGGTGAGTCTCCACTAAAATCTTCTGCTGAGTTTCTTGAGCGCACTCAAGATTATGCTTCTAGAGAGTTTGCACAACTAATCAAGGAAAAAGGTTGGCCTGCCAATGGCAAGGGCTGGCAACCAGAGTTTGATACCATGGATACTTTTGTTGACTCCTCTTGGTACTACTTACGTTATCTAGATGCGCGTAACCCAGACCAGTTTGCCGACCCCAAGCGTTTAAGCCAGTTCATGCCGGTTGATTTTTACTTGATTGGTCCAGAGCACATTGTTCTGCACTTGTTGTACTCACGCTTTTTTACCAAGTTTCTGCGGGATCAGGAGTACTTGGACTTGCCCAGTGGCGAGCCGTTTGCCAAGATGCGCCACCAGGGGATGATCTTGGGTCCTGATCACAAAAAGATGAGCAAAAGCAAGGGTAATGTCATCAATCCTGATGTAATCATTAAAAAATATGGAGCTGACACTTTGCGTGTATATGAGATGTTTATCGGTCCTTTTGAAGCTGACAAACCCTGGGATGATCGAGCTGTGCAAGGCGTTTTTAGATTTTTGCACAAATTGTATGATTTGACAGTAGAGAGCTTAAGTTTAACAGAACCTGAAAACAGCGAGCCTCAACTTGTACAAAAGCTTCATGCTGTAATACAAAAGGTAACTACAGATATTCCAGTTTTAAAGTTTAATACCGCGATTGCTTCCTTGATGGAGTTTGCTAATGATTGGAAGGAACTGGGTCAAAAGACCCAGCCTGAAACAAACACTGCCTTGTTAACCTATCAGGATTTGCGCAAGTTAGTTAAACTGCTTGCGCCACTAACCCCGTTTTTAGCAGAGGAGATCTGGTCTCAACTTGGAGAGAAGACAACCGTGCATTTACAAACTTGGCCTGAGTTCAGTGTAGAGCTGGCACAGGAGCAAATCAAGACAATTCCGGTGCAGGTGAATGGGAAAGTTAGGGGCGAGCTCAAGATCGAGGCTTCTGTTTTAGACAAGATGACACAAGAACAAGTTGTACAAAAAGTACAATTATTACCTACCGTGTCAAGATGGCTTAAGCATGAGTCTGGTCAAGACAAATCAGTGAAAAAGGCGATTTACGTTAAGAACAAGATTGTGAGCTTGGTAGTGTA
>CAZCXA010000028.1:0-6776 GCA_964502565.1 uncultured Pseudomonadales bacterium | reverse complement strand
CCTTCTTGTTTCCAGTTTCATCAAAAGTTGTTTAAGGAGATTGCAGAGGCTTTTTCTAATTAGTTCAGAGAAGCTGGCTAATGGATTGTTGAATGGTTTTTGTCCAGATAAACCAGTAAACAAACCAGTTGTGAACCTGACTTCACCTATCAATAAGGTTAAGAAAAAACTTGGCACGATCACTCATGACCTTAAAAAGTTATGAGCGTGATCAATCGTCCCTGCCACCTCTGAAACGCGACTGGATCTGCTCAAAGATGTTCATCAGACGGCGCAAAAGAGTTTCTTTCTCAGGTTCCTTAGGAGCAGAATCCTTTTGTTGTGGAGTCTGTGTTGTCTTAACCGCCTCTGATTCAGCAGAGGTAACCGTGGGCGATGGCTCTGCTGATTGGTCTTCAACAGCATCCTTGATCTCAGGTCTAGAGTTACCTAAACCAATAAAGCTTGTTTTAGCCGAGATCTCGTTTGACCACTCGCCATGGGCACAACCATTAATGCCTATTATTCTAAAGTAATAGGTTGTTCCTGGGGCTAAAGCCTCTACCAAGAAACTCCCGGCTCCTTTGCCACCAATATATAAAGCTCCATACTTATAATTATCTGGAGAACGGCCATACACCAGTACATACTTCTCTACTGGTTCTTCAGCGTCTGTAAAGAAAAGTAAAACCGAGTTTGGACCTTGTGTAACAGCTTGATAAAGTCCAGGTGCGCTTTTGGGCGCAGGATCAGTGCAAACGTGCGAGCGAATGCGAGAGGAACTGGAGGTATACGAGTCTGCTGAAGAAGAACTACCTTCTGGAGTTGAGGTTGGTCTTGGCGTAGAAGTTGGCGCATGAGTTGGAACCGGTGTAGAGGTGGGAAAGGTAGTTGGCTCGGGCGAACTGGTTGGCTTTGGTGAACTGGTTGGGCTTGGGTCGCCTGGAGACGGGTCGTCACCGTTATCTCCTCCAGAAGGAGGATCTTCATCGCCAGAACTTGAGCTTTGTCCAAATTGAGCAAAGCCAAAATTAACAGTCTCGACGCCATAAGTGTCATAATCAGTACCAAAACCGGAAAAATCTCCGCCAACATACAGGGCTGAGTTGTGAAAAATAAGGGCAGGAATTTCCCAGCTTGAATTTGGATTTGGCGCCCATTCCAGTATTTCGCCGGTCTCCTTATCAATCGCTCCTAAATTATATATGAGTGTTCCTGCGGGAGTAAAGAAATTGTCGTTGGAGTCAAAATCACCACCTAAATAGATCACGCCCTCACCTTTAGCAATAGCTTCTATTCAGTCTGTATACTGCTCTTCCTGAGGAATATTCGGAACCCAGTCAGAAAGTGTTCTCTCTGGTAAATCAATCGATGCCAGTAGGTTGCGTTCCTCATCCAAAATTTCTCTAAACTTCCCGCCAAGATACAACTTAGAGTCAGCTCCCAAGAGCGAATGCACACTGTCATCGGGATTTGGTTGCCAGTTTATGACCTGGCCTTCCAAATCTAGGGCTGCCAGATAATTTTGTTCCTTACCCATGATCTCTTCAAACTCTCCACCAACATACACGGTATCGTCAACCACGGTAATAGCTAAAACTGAGCCATCTGCATTAATCTCATCCCAGTTTGGTATAATCTCACCTGTTAAGGAATCTAGAGCAACAATGTTGTTAAGGTCTTTATCATTAATTGTGAAATCGCCACCCACATAAAGAGTGTTTCCGTTAACCGCCAGCGAGTAAATCTCGCCATCAATTTCTGGAGGAGTGAAGCCTGTTAAAGGATCACCTTGATGGTCATAAGCCATGATTTGACCGTTGACCGTCACATAAATTCTCCCATCAGTATCAGCAGTGATTCTCCTTCCGTAACCCTCGCTATCTAGACCAGGGTCCCATTCTGTTATCTCGTTGGTGGTTAAGTTGATTCCAGCTCCACCGCCGCGCGCTTCATAGCCAAAAAACCCCATGTCTCCACCCACAAATACTCCCAGATCGCCAGAACTGATCGCTTGAACAGGTGCATTCGGTCTTGGGTTCCAGTCATCTACCCAAGAAAGATTAGTCAAATTGAAAGAAACTATATTTTTTTGTGGATTACCATCAACTTCCTCAAACTCTCCGCCAACATATAGTTTATCATTAGTGGTGTGGATTGCGCCAATAAAAGGCCAACCATCTGCATCAAATTCAGGAGCAAACTCTAAAAGATCGCCAGTATTTGCATTAAGAGCTGCCAGCATATCTCGTGGCTCTGTCCCAACTTGAGTAATATCTCCTGCGACGAACAGAGTTTCGTTTCTAAGGTTGAGTAGTGTTGGGTGGCTGTACCAGTAGGAGCCTGAAAACTCAGGATAATCCCATTCAGTTAGCGAGTCATTGCTGTAAAAAGAGGCAAGGCACTGTCTATTTACGGCTCCAACTTGAGTAAACGAACCAGTAATATAAACTATATCTGTAGTCGGGCTGACCGCTATGTCATAGACTGCGTCATTAACTTCTGGACGCCAGACAGTGAGTTCTTCGGTCTCCATATTATAAGAAGCAATGTTTGACCGGCCTTCTCCTTCAATCTCAGAAAAGTCACCACCAATATATAAAATGCCATCAGTACTCACTGCCAGGGCTTTGACTGTACCGTCAACGCCTGGATTCCAGCCAGTGAGTTCTTTGGTCTCTACATTAAAAGAAGCAATGTTTTCGCGGTCTTCACCCCCAATCTCACTAAAGTTACCACCAAGATACAGAGTGGAGTCATAAACGGCCATTGCAGAAATATCACCCCCAACTTCTCCAGCATCAAAATCTGGGTCAATTGAGCCATCAGCTAAGATGTGTACAAACCTATCTCGCGCTAGTCCGCCTACCGTGTCAAACTCGCCAAAAATAAAGAATCCTCCTTCTTCATCAGAAATCGCGGTTTCGATAAAAAAATTTTCGGGCCAAGATAAGTCAACTATCTTCGGAAAATTTTCAACCACCTTGCCTGCGCTGTCAATGACTGCTCCCATTCCAGTAAAATGACCAACACTGCCAATTGGACCAACCAGATATAATATATTGTTAGACACAGCCATCTGCTCCACTTCAGTTGGATAACCCCAGGGATCACCAATTGCAAAAGTTGTTGGTTCAGGAGTAGCAGGAACAAGTGTGGCAAAAACAAGAGGGGGGTGAAACTATAACTGTGAAAAATACAAAAACAAGGACTGTTAATATTTTTTTATAAAGTTTGGGCATAAGCACTTGAGATATTTTACAAATAGAGAAGACTAATAGGTAAATTAATCTTAGTCTATGATATGGAGCTTAGCAACCGTTTGTCAAGGGCAAGTTATGCATAATTTAAGATGTTTTTATAAACAAGAAACTAAAGATAGTTGTGCTTAAACTTGTTGTTGGTTAGTTTGTGAAAAAAAACTTTTCCTTTCAAGTTGCATTTTCTTATATTTTCATTTTTTTTGGTTTTTTGTTATACTGATCTTAACAATAAACTATAAAAGAAAGGTAAAATATGCAAAGATATTTTGATAATATCGAGGATGTTACTGTTGCTAACAACAACTTTAGAAAAGTCTTGTGGACAGGTAAATACTGTCAACTGGTGGTGATGACACTTAAATCAGGTGAGGAGATTGGTCAGGAGGTTCACGACGATGTGGACCAGTTTTTCCGTTTTGAAGCCGGAGAGGCTAAAATCGAGATTGATGGAGAGGAGATCATTGCCAGAGAAGATGATGCCGTGATCGTGCCCGCCGGGACCGAGCATAACATCACCAATGTTTCCTCTAGCCAAGATCTAAAGATGTACACGATTTACTCTCCACCTAATCACCCTGCTAACACGGTCCATGTTGATAAGGCAGAGGCCGATGCTTACGAAGCAGAGCATCATCACTAACTCTCTAAAATCTTTTTTTGAGTTAGATCAATTGGCAGTAAGATTTTTCCTACTGCCAATTGCGTGTATCTTGTGCATCTAGAATCTTGAAAATATTGACAATCTTTTCCCCTTGCAAAAATGGTTTTTTTTCCTCATACTAAGAGTTGTATTTTTAACTTAAATTTATCAACTGTCCACCCCACCCTATGATTGATACTCAAAAAATCCTTTACATACTGCCAGATTTAGCTTACTTAGCAGAGTTTCTGCCAGGCAAACAACCCAATACTTTTACGGTCCAAAGTTTTAAGCAGTTTAACGGCAAGCTGATGGATGCTCACAAGCTAATTTTCCACAACATTGAAAAGCTAGCCAAAAGAGTTCAGGAAAAAGTGGTTGAAGGTGAGTTAGCAGTGGTGTTAGCAGATGAGATTTTTACCAACACCATCATCAGTGTTGAAAAGAAAATCGAGGCTGAGGTTAAAGACCATCTGCAAGAAGAAGTTATCCCAAGTTTGCATATTACCCGTGAGTCCCATTTAATTGAAACTTACATCTTAAGCGAGTATAAAGGCGTGTTCAAGGTTCAGTTGTCAACAGTACAACACTCGGCCTTGGCGCCACTGACACAAGCCTTTGCTGATCAAAAGGTTAAGATTAACAAGATTTATCCACTGAGTTGGACACTGAAGTCGATCATCTCGCTTGAACCCTCTGCTTCGTTGGTTGAGATGGGAAACAACCTGTTTCTAGCAAAACATTATATTGGTGTAGATCAGCCTATGGTTGATACTGTTGAAAACCTGGATCGGTTTGTTGAGGCAATCAAGACTCTCAAAGGTGCAGAACCTAATATGCAAACGATTTATCTACTGTCTAGTAAAGAGGTTGAGGAACAGTTAAAGGAGAAGTTGGGTGAGTTAATTCCAGTTCAGCAGGTAGCGCAAGAAGGTGGTAGTGACCCCAATCTTCCTGGTTATATCGAGAAAGCTATGTCGCTTGCGATGCGCACCATCTCGATTGATGAGTTTGAGATCCCAGAATTTAAACCAACAGATGTTAAGGTGTCTGAGGAGATCTTAGCAGAGTTAAATCAAGCTTCAGAATTAGAAGAAGATCTTGAGGAGGAGGTAGCTCAGACTGAGGGCAGTGTTTTATTACCTAAACCAGGAGAAAAACAAGCCGAGATTGTTGAACCAGAAACAGAGGAGAGTGAGATCAGCGATGAAGTTGAGGACTCAACTGTTGAAACTGAAGTTGAGGTGATTGATTCTGAGATTGAGAAAAAGGAGTCCAGTGATGCTGAGTTTTCTAATGTGATTGATGACGCAGATGAAAAAGATCAACCAGATGAAACAGTGGTAGACTCGGCCGAGATGCCAACCATAGAAACTTCATCAGAAACTTCATCACGTTTTTACAAACCAGCAGAAGAGCCTGAAAAAACCACAGAGTCCAAAGAAACTCCAGTCGTGACCACGGTTGTTCCGGCCGAGAAAGAGCCAAGCGAAATTGAGCAAGACGATAACTTGTTGGCAGTAGATTTATCTCAATTCTCCAGTAAATCCAAGACTAGTGAGTTACCGGCCACACATATTGTGCCTACAAAGGAGAAAACAGCCATGAAACAGACCATTAAAAATGATGACGGCACCGGCAACCTGTTTAAGGTAATCTTGGTTGGCTTTGGCACCATTGTTTTAACCGTGGCAATTGGTGTCACGATTGGTTTTAGCGTGTTTAAGCTGTTTCAGCCAGGTTCTACCAGAACCTCAATTCCAGAAGAGCCAGAGATTCAAGTTGAGGAACCAGAACCGGTTGAAGAGCCCTCGCCAACGCCAATGCCGGAAGCAGACCGTGAGAGTTACTCAATCAAGGTTGTTAATGCCACGACCAAAGCAGGCTATGCTGGCCAGTTTGCCAACAGTTTAAAAGAAAAAGGCTATGCCAAGGTTGAAGCAAAAAATGCAGTTGATGATTATGAGCCAGGGTATTATCTATTAATGACCGAGCGTGATGATGTCTTGCTAACAACTCTGGAACAGGATTTAGAGGTTGAGCTGAGCTTTTCCCCAGAAATTGTTACCGAGGACCCTCAGGAGCAGTTTGATGCGGTGTTAGTCTTGGCAGAATAATATACTTGAAAAAGCAAGAGTTAAGATTACTGACTCTTTTAATACTTAACTTTTCGCCTTTTTCAACTATACTATCCAACATTATGTCAACAAAGAAAAATAAAATTCAACTTACTAAAAAGGGTTTTCAAGATCTTCATAAAGAGCTAGACGAGCTGGTTAATGTGAGGTTGCCAGAGGTGGTGAAACGTATCTCTGTGGCACGTGATAAAGGTGATTTAAGTGAAAACACAGAATATCAGAATGCCAAAGAAGATAAAGATATTATTGATGCACGTATTTCTGAGATTGAGGATGTGATTAAACGCGCTGAAGTGGTTAATAAAACCAGGAGTAAAACAGTGATTGGTGTGGGGAGTGAAGTTACCACCTATCCTCTGGCTAACAAGGGTAAAAAGATGACGATTACTATTGTTGGAGAGTTTGAAGGTGATGTTGAGCAAGGCAAGATCTCGATCGTGTCACCACTGGGCAAGGCTTTGTTAGGTAAAAAACAAGGTGATAAGGTCACGGCCTCGGCCCCATCAGGCGATATTATTTATGTGGTAGATAAAGTTAAGTAGCATAAAACTTAAAAACATGAGGTTTAAAAACCTAGAGGCCAACACTACCTGCCTGCTAAGGAGATCTTTGAAACGATTTTTTAATCCTAACTGTTAAGTTTTTTTCCATGTCAAGATTAGACGAAACCATCCAAGCCAAGATTGAAAAAAGGCAAGCTTTGCAAGACCGAGGAGTGATGGTCCATCCTTATGGATTTGATAAACTTCAATCCAT
>CAZCXA010000027.1:0-8539 GCA_964502565.1 uncultured Pseudomonadales bacterium | reverse complement strand
AGGTGTCGTACTCAACTTTAGTAATTTTCTGCCCATTTTCCTTATGTTTAGCTTGACTGCTAGCAACTAGCTTCAACTCAAATAGATTTTCATAGCGTGAATATGACCACATCTCAATGTTTTCAGCCATGCGATTGATAGCAAACTCATCATATTTTGAGTAGGAAGCTGCTATCAGAATGAGACGAGGAGAACCTGTATCTACCTCTACCTCATGTCCTAATTTTTTCTGAACAAGTAGCTGGAATTCTGCGATGTGTTCAACCAGCCAGTCAAGATAAAACAACCCCTGATTGATAATAGTGCTGTTTTCGCCCCATTTATACTCGATAATCACAGGAGAGTTGTTTTCGTCTAACCCAAGCGAGTCAATTCTTCCACCATGATTAGTGCTGTATTCAGAAGCTAAAAATCTGACGCCAAACAGTTCCTCTAGGTTGTTTTCGATGAAGTGCTGTAATTCTTTCTCGTTTGCGAAGTCGGAGCGTGTTAGTTTATGAACTTTATCTGTGGTTGTGTTGAATAATGGCATGAAGGTCTTTCTTTTGAATTGGGGACGTACGTCCCTAATCTGCTGCTTTCGTTTGTTCTACTTTGATTATAAAATGAATCCTGCTCTTTGTATTGTCTAATAACTAGTTCAAAACCTCATGCGAATGTCTTCAAGCCGAGTGCTTTGACATCGGGATAGAACAAGTCAAATAATTTCACCAGAGCGGAGATAATTTGGTTCGGTTTCCAAGAGGCTGGGCTCACACACCTGAAAACCAGTTCCGAAGCTAAAGCAATCTCAACGATGCCTTTTTAGCTAGGTTAAAAAGATACACTACACCGCGGTCCAACCGCCGTCTACGTAAATAGTTTGACCGGTGATGAAACTTGAGGCATCACTTGCCAGTAGTAATAAAGCACCGTTTAACTCTCCTTCTTTTCCCCATCTATGCATGGGACTACCAGCAATAATAAACTTGTTTGCATCTTCATTTTCTCCAACTGACTCGGTCATCTCACTCTTGAAAAATCCCGGACCAATGGCATTGACCGTGATGTTGTATTTAGCCCATTCAGCGCCTAATGCACGAGTAAGATTTACTACCGCACCCTTAGTAGCATGATAAGCTACCACTGGCAAAGCTGAGTTTCCTACTGCTCCAAAGATCGAGGCAATATTAACAATCTTGCCGTATTTTTGCTCAATCATTATCTTGCCAAAAGTTTGAGCACATAAAAATACACCGGTTAAGTTAACATCAACAACCTTTTGCCACTCTTCTAAACTCATCTTTTCAGCCTCACCAATGCCACCCACGCCCGCGTTGTTAACCAAGATATCAACTCTACCAAACTCGGCTTTAACCTGATCAGCAACCGACTGGACCTGTGACTGGTTAACAACATCACACTCACAAGCCAACACCCTTACACCATATTTTTGTTCAATCTCTGTCTTCACTGTTTCCAGCCGTTCCTTACGGCGCGCTAGAATCGCCAGATGCGCGCCTTGTCCAGCTAAGGCCTGCGCCATCTGCACTCCCAAGCCACTTGAGGCTCCGGTGATAACCGCTACTTTGTTTGATAAATCAGATGATTTACTCATAGTGTTTTAATAATTAATATCTATTTAATAATTTTATTTGCTAAGTATAACAAATTTAAATCGTGACTGAAATCACGACCGTCTTTAACAAACTTGCTAGACTTTTGGTTGGTAGTTTTTGCTGGTTTTGCGCCTCAACTGCATCGACCATCTCTAACAACTGACCTTGAGTGAGTAGTTTGGGGAAATGATAAATCAAAAATCTTTCTAGTTTAATCGCTGATAACTTAAAACAAACATCTTTATGAGCCATTAAATTCTTGTGAGCATGACCAGGCTGTTCATGCAGATGACAACATCCCCAGTGGTAACCATAAACGGCTAGTAATAGTTGTGTGGCAACTGGGTTCTTTAATTCATTTTCTTGAATCACGGCTCGAGCCTGCGCCAGCATTGCCTCGGTGTGTTGTTTATAAAAAAGACCTACTTTATCTGAAACTAGATCCTTTAAGATTATCTGCCTCAATTTTTGCTCCACATTTAACGGCAGAACCTGTTGAGAGCTGGCTTGATTAGACATAAACTTCACAACTGAGTTCTTAAATATTCTTTTAGTTTTGTCAAAGCCTGCCAGCGATGACTTAATTTATTTTTTTCCGAAATACCCAACTGAGCAAATGTTTTTTTATATCCGTCAGGAATAAAAATCGGATCATAACCAAACCCAGACATGCCAGCAGAAAGACTGGCAATCTGTCCATAGACTTGACCTTCAAAAAAGTAATGAGAGTTATCCTGAGGCTTAAATAGGCACGCCAAGGTCACAAATCTTGCAGAACGATCTTGGATATTTTTTAGCTTCTTAAGTAAAGCTGAGTTTCTTTGAGCATCAGTGCCTGGAGACCAGCGATTAGATTGAACTCCAGGAAAATTATTTAAAGCCTTTACTTCTAAGCCAGAATCATCTGCAATGGCCATAATGCCAGAGGCTTTTCCAAACGCTTGGGCTTTTAATAGGGCATTGTCTTGATAGGTAAGGCCGGTTTCAGCCACCTTTAACTTAACTAGGTGCGAAAACTCGGTTTTTTTCTCTGCTAAAGAAACTGGAGTGACCACTTGCAATGGCAAACCATGAAGAATCTGTTTTACTTCCTGTATCTTGCCAGAGTTATTGCTGGCGATAAGCAACTGCATAATTAACCTATTGTGTGAAGGATGATTATCAATCAAAAAAACTTAGCCCATATTACCTAGTAAACCGCCCAGGCCGCCCTTCATTGATTGTAGTTTTTTTGCAGCCAACTGTTGAGATTGTGTGATTGCTTTATTAAGAACCTTAACCGCGTCATCACTACTCACTCCCTGTACTGAAAAATGTTTGATTTTTTGATCGCCACTGATGATGACCACAATATCGCCCTCCTCGACCTTAACCTCTTCTTTGGACAGCTCGTCCTGCATTTTTTTTGCCTGTTGACGCAACTGATTAAGATTGCCTAAAGATTTAAAAGGATTTGCCATATGAATCTAGATAATTTATAAAATAGTGAGGTTATTATAACACCGACTGGTTTTTACAAGAGGATGTCTTCTGCCAAGGCTTCAAGAGTGTCTGTTTGAACCGGCACATCAACCAGATCAGCATTAGCCTCAGGCTCAGTTAGGACAAACTTAAAATAAATTTTATCTCCGACCACTTTTTCTCCACAACTTTCAATAATAGTTTTATACTTTGGAAGTTGCAGTTGCTCCTGATGAAAACGATAAAACACCATAATTTCTGCAATGCCGTTCTCTCCAACCTTGGGCCGACTAGACCTGAGCAAAGCTGCTAATGTTGAGTTGTTTTTCTCAACCATCTTTAAAAAATCCTCCCAGCGTGAACAAAGGCATTGACTGAGTGACTCGTCATTAACTGGTTCAGGAGTGAGGCTCGTTGGTACCGACTCAGGATCAAAACTCGTTTCTGTAAACTCTGCAGTCTGAACAGGTTTCTTTCTTGCTCTTTTCGTTTCTTCTTTTTTTAGAGGCTCAACCTTTAACTTCTTTTCTGTAGGTTTGGTTCCACCCTTTTCTCGAGATTTGGTTCCGCCCTTTTCTCCAGACTTGGTTCCACCCTTTTCTCCAGATTTTGCCTTATCTACCAACATCAACAGTCTTAACTCTAAAGGCAAGAAGGCGATCGGACTGGACTGATATAAGTTCAAGCTGGTGAGTTGATTAAGTAAAAATAAACTCACCTTTTGTTCTAGTTGAGGCTTGGTATCTATCGCCCCTAAGGACCCAAGCAAGTTTTGGTGTAGATATGTAAATAAAGACTGATAAAAATACTCCTGATCAAGATTGCGCTCACGCAAACTGTTGAAAAATTGAGTAAGACCAACCTGATCCTTGTCAAGAATCAACTGTATCAACTTCTTCACCTCAACCATAGCCGAGCCTCCGATCAACTTATCAATCGCTTCTAAAGTGATGTTTTTATCTTGACTGGCGATCTCGGCAAGTTTTACAGCATCACGAAAACTGCCATCAGAACGACGGGCAATTTCCAGTAAAGCCTCTTGTTCAAACTCAACTTTTTCTTGTTTAAGGATCTTCTTTAATCTCGTGATCATTTCTTGCAAGCTGGCTTTGCGAAAACTTACTAAGTTACATCTTGAAACAATCGTTGCCGGAACCTTATGCAACTCGGTAGTAGCCAAGATAAAAACGGCATGTGGGGGTGGTTCTTCTAAAATCTTTAACAACGCATTAAATGCCTCGTTGGTCAACATATGGACCTCATCCAAGATGTAGACTGCCATAACCCCCTCCTGCGGTGGCAGGAAGATTCTTTCTTTAAGTTGCCGAATGTGATCGATGCCACGATGGCTAGCAGCATCAATCTCCTGCACCACAAAAGAGTGTCCCTTAAACACTCTTTTAGAAAAATCTAGCTTAGGATCAGGCTCTTTTAAAGAAAGTTTGTCAGACGATTTTTTATCAAAAAACAAAGCTTGCACAGCTTTTTCATTAGCTGGATCGTTCAGCATTGCGCCAATAATTCTAGAAGCAGAGGTTTTGCCCGTTCCCTTAGGACCTGCAAATAGCAAAGCTTGTGGAAACTGTCCGTGATTCATTAACTGCAAAAAGTGCTCCCTAACTTCGGTGAGATCTAGATCAGCAACTTGATGTGGTCGATATTTAAGAAACCAAGACATAATATAAAAAGAAGGTTAGAGTTTAACCTACTCATGATGATAACCCATTAGATGCATTAAACCATGCTCTAAATAAAAACATAACTGATCATCAACCATTTTTCCATAGCGCTTTGCTTGCACAACAGCCTCAGGAAAACTGATGACAACTTCACCCAGATGAGTTAACTCATCCTTGGGTAGAGGAAATTTTTGATCATCTTTATTTTCGAGTTGAGGAAAAGACAATACATCTGTTGGACCTTTGTGTTTAAGATGCTTTTCATTAAGTTGCTTAATCTTTCTCGCCCCTACTACAGAAACATCCAGTTGAACCTTGTCAAGCTTGTGTTGATGCAAGATCTGCTCAACAAACCGCCTTAACTTTTTACGGTTAACACTGTATCGCGAGCTGATGAAAAAGTTAACACGTATCATACTTTGGCTGGGTTTAAATCTTGAAGTTTTTCCAATGTTGCTGGCTCAAGATCGGTTAGTTTATGAGCGAGTTCTGCAGGATGTGGGTCTTTAGCCATTTCAAAAATGGCTAAACTTTGATCATCATTACCAAACGCATCGCAAACTTGCAAAAGATCTGACAAGGCTTTCATCTGTAACTCAAGTTCCTTAGCGGAAACTTGCTGTTCTGGCAAACTATCGACCTGGCTAGTTTCTGGATTAGTGATTACTTCATTCATAATTTTTTTTGAACTAAAAATTAAACTTTTTAATCTTGAATTTTTACTTTAATATCTTTTATTTGTT
Organism: uncultured Pseudomonadales bacterium; assembly: GCA_964502565.1. Lineage (GTDB taxonomy): Bacteria > Patescibacteriota > Microgenomatia > UBA1400 > PJMF01 > CAYVBW01. The sequence goes on along the minus strand of CAZCXA010000027.1, from coordinate 3,058 downwards.
CTAAGCTAATCGGTCCTAACTGTACCTCATCATCAGGATCATTGACAAACAGTAACAACACTCTGCCTTTGGTTGCAGGACTCCATATTTTACCCTCTCTGATAACCTCTGGTGAGCCACCAAACTGTTTTTGCACCCACATTGCTGGACCTGCATCTCCCACCACACCAACCACTGCCACTCTTTCAGCTGGATTGATCACGATCATCTTTCTAAACTTATACCAAGGTTTTAACTCAGCGTGACGACTGTTCCAATCAGGCAAGTACATAGTTTGTACTGCAAAATAATACTTTTCTTTTTGAATCATTTTTTCGGTCAGCTCCCCATCTTCTAAAAACCAACCATAAGCCCCACGTTTCGAAGAGATACCTGCCTCGCGATAAGCATCATGCTCAGCTAAGGTATCGTTAGGATGACGTAGTAAATGTTGTTCACCACCCATGATCCCGATGCTATGATTTAGCCGATTCTCCTCCAGCTCAAAACTCACCTCAAAACCCAGCATATCTGTTAACTGTTGCTCTAAGTACAGCTCATCTTCTTTTGGCAAATGACCAGCATCCATGTTAACAAACCCAACCATCTTCTGCAGAATCTCTTCGAGTTCTTGCTGACTAATGGCTGAGATCAGTTCTTTTTCCTGGTTTTGCTTTATCGCATCAATATTTTTTTGGACCTGAGCCTCAACCGGCTGACTGATTGCCAACTGACTAGCGAGCGCAATGGATGCCAATAACTTTTGCGTGAACTCTGATAACTCTTGTCTAGAGGAAAAGTTTTCTTCTAACCAAGCATAACTTTTTTTATACTTTTTTTGAAAATCTTGACGCAGTTTTTCATATTTTTTCATTAAATCCTGAGTCAACACAATGGGGTCAAGGTTATTTGTTGGCGTTGAAGCAGAGGATAACATATTTAAAATAAAAATTACTTACTCCTGAATTGCATTCAGACAGCTCACTGCTTGCCTGATACGATTAAAACTAACTTCTTTACCCAGTACCTCCATGACTTCATATAAAGGCGGAGTAAACTTTTCTGCAGTGATCGCGGTGCGTAAAGACATAAAAAGTTCTTTGTGGGTTAGGCCTGTTTCATCAGCAATCTTTCGAATACTTTTTTCCCAATTTTCTTGATTATACTCTTTCAACTCTGCCAATCTTTGTGTTATTAAAGATAACGCTTTACTTATTAACGCGGGTTGCCGATCTTGCAAAAGTTCGTCTCGCTCATAAGTTAGCTCGTCAGTGAAGTAAAACCTCATCAGCTCAAACAACTCGATGAATTTTCTGGCTCTTTCAACACTTAAAAAAAGCGCTTGCTCAAACTTCTTATGGTTTTGTGCTTGCCAGTTGGATAACTGCTTAATCTTGACTAAATTTTCTTGATCAACTCCCTTTTTTTGCACCCAAGCCAACCAGCTTGAAAATTGAGAGGTTAGTTCTTCAGTGCTCAGCTGACGCAAATACTTGCCATTTAACCAATCGAGTTTTTTAACATCAAAGATCGGACCTGCAAGATTCATCTCTCGCCACTCAAACTTGTCAATCATCTCCTCTAAAGAAAAGATTTCTTGAGTTTCACTAGGTTTCCATACCATTAATCCTAAAAAATTTAATATTGCTCGAGGTAAATAGCCCTGCTCTCGATACCACCACAAAGAAGTATTACCCTTACGTTTTGAAAGCTTGGAACGGTCTGGGTTGCGTAAAGTTGGGGTGTGTATCAACTCCGGAACTTGCCAGTTAAAATAGCGATATAACAAGATAAGTTTCGGAGAGCTAGGCAACCATTCCTCGCCTCTAACAATATGCGTAATCTTCATGAGATGATCATCAACCACTACAGCAAGATGATAGGTGGGAAAACCATCAGATTTGATAAGCACTTGATCATCAATCGTATCTGAGTTAAAAGTTACTTTTCCACGCAACACATCTTGAACCTCAATCTTTTCATGATCTGGAATCTTCATTCTAATGACAGCTTTTTCACCGGCTTTAATTCTTGAAAGTGCAAGATCAACCGGTAACTCTCGGCAAAATCTGTCATACTTTGGTGGAAGGCCAGCTTGACGTTGACCCTCTCGAACTTGAGCCAATCTTTCTGGACTACAAAAACAGTAGTAAGCAAACCCTTTCTCAACCAGTTGTTGAGCATATTTTTGATAAATCTCAAGTCTCTCAGATTGGCGATAAGGACCAACCTGCCCAGCTTTTATTGGACCCTCATCTGGTTCAATACCAAGCCAAGAAAAAGCCTCATACAAACTTTCTTCCACACCCTCTTGTAAACGTTTTTGATCAGTATCTTCTAAACGCATTAAAAACTGACCTTTATAGCGTTTAGCATAAACCCAGTTGAGCAGAGCCTGAAAAGCGGTCCCCACGTGTGGATCACCGGTTGGCGAAGGGGCAATGCGGGTACGCACTTTGCCGAGCAAAGATTGTTTTTTCTCTTTGGCCATAAAAGTTAAAAAATAATAAAAAAGTTAAAAGCAATCATCAAGGCCATTAGTTGAGTTAGTTAAAACAACTATTTCTAAACTATCTTTAATCTGTATCAACCGTAATCTTCCTTGCTTGCAAAAATAAAAACTTTACTACTTTTGTATCACTTCGGGATGAACTGCAGACACGTAGGCCACAAATCCATCATCTCCAAAAAACACATAGATCGGTTGCAGATAGGGCTGGTAATCATAACTATCAAAATATCCCATCACTACATCTCTGACTACAACCTTATCTAAGTAATTTTCAGAAGCTATATGAGCTTCTCCAGCCTCTAACTCAGCGATCGCTGTGCTAACTTGCTTAATCGGATAAGTCTCAACCTTATCATAATTAAGCGGATAATAATCATATTTAAGGTCAAGTATCGAGTTCCCACCCAACGCGTTTGAGATGACTGCGGAGACCACTCCTCTGTTAACCTGAGGATTATAAACTTGATACTTTTCTGCAATCGGCACTCGGTTTAGATTAACCTCAAGAAAAGTTGCATCAGATAAAGAAACAGCCTCAAATAACTCGCCCACCAAAGACTTTAAATA
>CAZCXA010000026.1:7772-9079 GCA_964502565.1 uncultured Pseudomonadales bacterium | reverse complement strand
GGGTTTTTATCGGGAAAAATCTTGTTGAGAGAGTAAGGTTTTTTTTACGAGTAACAAAAGTATTTAGGTGGAAACCGATCGTTAAAGGTAAAAGCATGCCCAAATATGCTGCCAGCCAGTTAGGCTGACCAAAGCTTGCAAAAACTCGACTCCGCACATCCTGTACCCAGCAGTTAACATCAAACCTGTTGTTAATGATCAGGCAACTGGGTGAAACGCCAACTCGCTCTGGAATGGCATATAAACTGATACCGATGCCTGCTAAGACCGCTGTTTTGAGCAAAGTTAATAGTTGTTTTTTATTTAAGTTATTGACACAGCCCCAATACAACAAGGCATAACTAAAGGTTGAGAGTAAGCCTCCGTTAAAACGCGAATAATAACCAAAGATCGAGGTATAGGGGTGTATTGAAAAGATGGTGGCAAGGGTTTGGGCGATCAGTAAAGCCAGCAGTGGCAAATCAAAAAAGCTACGCTTAAAGACAATCTTTTGCAAGACAAGGCTTTTGCCGATCCAAGCTGAGGTGATGAGCAAGGTCATCAGGTAAACAAACAGCATCTTGTTAAACTCAAAAAGCTCGGTGTTAAACCAGGTGAACAAGAACGGAGTGATGATCAGTAAAAGGTTGGCACAAAAGAATATGAGTTTAGAAAAAAAACGAGTTAGAGACATGGTTAAAACTTAAACTTAAAAAGTTAAAGATGATATAAAAATACTAGCAGTTTTTACTAACAGTCGCAGTTTTTTTCTTTTTATTTTCTTCTATTAGGTCCAAAATTGAGGAGACCAATTTTCCACTCGCACATTTTATTTTTTACTGTTAGTATGATAGATATAACTAAGAAACAAGTTTATATATTACTAATTGTACACTGCCTATGCACGTCCAAAACGACCAAAATCAATCAACCAACAATCAATCTGATCAGACAACAGACTTGTTGCAGGATCAGGGTCAACCAGATCAAGCTCAGCCAGACTTAGCCCAGACGTTTGATCAGCCAGACCAACCCAGTCAACCTGACCAACAACCTGATATGAATCAAGTACAGCCAGACGAGTCCACAGAAGAACAAGTTAACTATGTCAGTTCATATCATCCACCGACCAATGATGATACTCAGGCGGTTGATGATCTTAAGACAACTCAAGAAGAGCAGGAGCTTGAAACTCAACCACCTTCTGAAACAGAAGAGTTTGTCCAACCTGAAGAGTCGGTTGAGCCGGTTGCGTCAGTTTCTTCAGACCCAAACACCTCCTCAGCTTACACAACGCCGACTGTTGACACAGGCGACTCAGATGATAC
>CAZCXA010000026.1:2294-7672 GCA_964502565.1 uncultured Pseudomonadales bacterium | reverse complement strand
ACAGGCGACTCAGCCTCAAGTTCCAAAACCGAAGATAAACCTAGTTTTGATGAGGTTGACAAAAAACTAGCTGATGAAATTAAGCGTTTGGAAGAGATTGTGAAACAAGCTGAGCAAGAACTAGAAGAAGGTGCAGTAAAAAAAGAGGCGGACGAGGCTCGGTCAACTGAAACAGACCAAGAAGCTTTGTTTGAGTCAGAAACTCCAGAAACTGTTCAGTCTGCTTCAAGTTCTGTAGAACCTGAGGAGGCTGATACTCCTCCAGCAATGCAAGATTTTCAAACTACTGACAATGACTCGCAACTCCCTGACTCTGAACAACTTATTGATCAAAACATCTTTTATCTTTTAGGTATTCACGAGAGCGGTGAGGAAGAAAAGGATAAGTTTTTGGAAGAGTTGCAACAAGTGATTTGGGAAGATTTTTTAGAAAATGATCTAGAAAAACTGCTGACTACTGAACAAAAACCTCAAGTGGATGAGGTTTTGAGTGATGCCAAGCTAGAGGATCTTGACAAACAAGAGAAGGTGCTAGAGTTGTTAGAGGAGATGATCCCTGATTTAGATGAACTAATGAAGGAAAAAGCGCTTGAGTTTAAACAAGATTTGGTTATGGACAGAGTAAATGACATGAAGAGCAGTTTTCAACAAGATAGTGTAGCATTGGCAAAAATTGCTCAGGCTGAAACAGAGTTTGAACAAGGTAACTGGAAGGCAGGATCAATTCTGCTGAATGAAGTGAGTAATAAGTGATAAACTCTAGCGTAAAAATTTAAAGGTGTGTTTTTGATGGTCAAGATACCATCAAATCTTGGACTGTTTTGAACGGTTTGCTTTTATTTTTGCCTTCAACTTTTCTTTTTTAGTTTTCTCCCAACCTGTTCTATTTTGTTATACAATGGAGTTATTGTGTTATAAACCTATTAACCTGACTCAGAGCCAGGATTTTTCATTTGCATCTATTTTAATACTGGATCGCACCCTAATGAAACCATTATGAAAAATCTTACCCAAGCTGTTTCGGCCTTTAAAAAAAATCTTAGATTTAGCAAGATCAAGTTATATTTGGATGTTGGTAGTTTCACCACCCGGGTGGTGATGAACGATCAGCTGGTTTTTAGTCAGCCAACCTGTTTTTTGTTGCGCCAAGAAGGAGGCGAGGTTTTAACCTCTGGTGATTCAGCCATGATGGTCTGTGGTAAAGAACCGATCGGTACTGAAGTGGTTTTTCCGATTAAGCAGGGTGTGGTTTATGATCAGAAGCAGTTTAATCTATTTTTATCAGCAGTTATAAAACAGCTTAAAAAAGAGATCTCTTGGCCTTGGCTGGCGCGTGCTGAGGTGGTGTATGCTATTCCAGCCAGTGCCACCGAGTTGGATCAAAAGATTATTAAGCAGAGTTTAACCGAGGCTGGGTTTAATAAGATCAGTTTAGTGCGTAAGGCCTCTCTGTTGTTAGCTCAGATAGGAGGCAAGGGAACTCAGAGAGGTGGGGGAATTGGAAGAGATCAGGGAACTCAGAGAGGTGGTCAACTGGGCGCACAGAGAAGAGGTTTGGTAAACGGTCAAGCAACTCGATTTTTAACGAAAAAAGGAGGTTTTTTTCAGATTAAACCTGATCAAGCAGACTCGGTTTCAGAATCAGTTGGCAAAAATCAAATCATGGTGATTGATATGGGTGATGAAACCACCGAGGTGATGATCGGGTCTGGCGAGATGATTAGTTTTAATCAAACGATTCCCCTAGGTGGTAAGAAGATTACCAATGCTATTTGTCAGAGTCTCAAACAAGAGCATGATCTGTTAATTAGTTTTCAGCAGGCACTTAAGATTAAACATAATCTACAGTATCAGTTTGCAGAGGAAACTAGCTCGACTGAGAGTAAGTTTCAAACTGATCAAAAAAATCAGATTAATATTAGAGGCATTAGCACCAGCAGTCACACGATTAAAACCAAAACGATCAGGTCTGAAGAGTTAATTATGGTGATAGAGCAGGAGTTAGAAAAACTGAGTTATCAAATCAAGCAGATTTTAAATCAGGTTAAATCAGAGCAGTTGATCTCTGCGTTAAATAATGGGGTTATTTTAACTGGTGGTGCTAGCCAGCTGTTTGGTGTTGATGATTATTTTGCCATGCAGTTACAGACAAATGTTGTTAAAAGGCAAGTTAGCTGATGAGGTTTTATCACAGGTTATCTTGATTCAAGACAAGAGAGGTTAAAGACTTGTTTTTTACACCACGGCCAGATATTAAATACCTGTCAAGCTTTTATTAACCGCTATGTTATTTTTAATCTCTTCTGCAATCCGCACAAAACTCCAGCGCAGTTTAGTTATCATCTTGATGATTGCAATTTTATTTTTTCTTGAGGCACTGAACATTACTCAGCCAATTACAAACCTTGGAGCATCTGCCATTACTCCGATTGTGCAGTTTAATGTCAGGTTCGCCTCAAATCTTTATCAGTTTTTTAGTCAGCTACGAACTTGGCAGAGTACAGCCCGACGAGTGCAAGATCTTGAGATTAAGTTGGCTCACACCTCAGCGCAGTTGAGTCAGTTAGAGTTTTTACAAAAGGAAAATCAGCAACTACATGAGATGTTGGGTAGTGTAGATCGTGATTCTGACAAAGTGATCATCTCCAGACCAATTTTATCCATGGCCCAGCCTGCAGTGGGTTTACCAATAAGTTTAGAAACTGGTTTAGAAGTTAGACCTGGGTTGGCAGTCTTGGCTGAAAATACTTTGGTTGGTGTGGTAACCTCAATGAACAATAATGTGGCATATATTGGTCTATTGTGGCAAAAAGACACCCCTTTAGTGTTAGCTCAGACACAAGACGGGGTGCAGGGCATCTTGATTGGTGATGGCAGACGGGTGCTGTTAACCGAGATTCCGGTTGATCAGGAGGTTGAGGTTGGTCAGCGTGTTGTTACCACTGGGCAGGAGGGGATTGCTCAAGGGTTATATGTTGGTGAGATTAGAAGTATCAGAAGTGGTTATTCATCTGCGGTTAAAACCGCAATTATTGAACAGTTTGTGTCATTTTATGAAGTAAGTTTAGTAGAGATCAGAACTTGATAACGAATGAGAAAATGGTGATGTGAAAACGAGTGGTCTGCAGGCGATGCGGTTTGTTTAAAAAAGAGTGGTTTGAACAGCAAGGTAGTGGAGAATGTTTTATCTTTGTCACTGAGTTTGGTTTTAAATTTTTAACTATTTATTCTTTATTCTTGAGTTATTAACTTGATATGCGAATCAAGAAGATTATCCTGAACTTAGCAAAAATCTTGGCACTGGTTTTTCTTATTAGTTTTGAGCGTGTGGTGGGTTTACCTTTAATCTTTACCCTTTTGGGATTAATTTGGTTAGATCAAGTCAATGATAATGATTATTTTTTTCTTGGTTTGTTGTTGTTACTGAGCTATATCATGACAGTGGTTTTTAACGCTCATTGGCCTGTTGTATTTTTAGCGTGGACAGTAAGTGCTGGTTTGGTCAACACAAACATTAAACAGATTAAAAGCAAGAACAAGCGATTTTTTATCGTTGTGATCTTGCAAAACTTGTTTTGGCTGTGGTGGCTGGAACTACCAGTGGGTTATTTAACCGTGACTCAGTTTGTGATTAGTTATTTATTGGTGGTGATCTGGGCGCGGATGTTTAAGCTCAAAAAGTAGTAAGTTTGAAAAAACAACAGTTAATTTAAAGTTGGGTGTGCTAAACGTCAGCAACCAAACACTTGAAACAAACACCTCATATCTTAACCACTCAGTTATGAAACTCAAACTTCTCCTAGCACCCATTCTTGCTGTATTTTTTCTTTTAATCACGCGACTGGTTCACCTCCAGATTATCGAGGGTTCCAGTTATCGACGTTTAGCAGACAACAATCGTTTTTTTAACCAAACTGTGCCAGCTGAACGCGGAGTGATCTTGGATCGCTACCAACAGCCTTTAGTGAAAAATACCAAGGTTTATTTTTATTATTTGGATGATGGACTTTACTCAGCAACCCAAGCCATACCCACCAACCAAGCCTTGCAGATGATGACTCAGGAGCCTCAAAGGGTGGTTTATCAACTGCGCCGACAGTATCTTTACCCAACCCAGCTGGCTCATGTACTGGGTTATACTGCTCCTGTCACCACTCAGGATTTGCTTAAGGATGATCAGCTAGAGTTAAGTGATTGGCTAGGTAAGATGGGCTTAGAACAGCAGTATGATCAATACTTGCGCGGACAAAACGGACGTCAACAGTATGAAGTCAATACCTTAGGGGAAAAACAGCGTCTACTGTTAGAAGTTTTGCCCATTGCTGGACGGGATATTTCAACAAGTATTGACCCGTATCTTTCAAAAGTTGCTTATTCTTTCTTAGGACAGATGCAGGGCGCGGTTGTTGTGCTAGATGCTGACACAGGTCAAGTTTTAGTTTTGGTCAGTCGCCCTTCATTTAATGCTAATGATTTGAGCATGACGTTTATTGATCCTCAACTGGAGGCTCAGCGTCAGCTAAACTTAAGAAGTTACTTTCAAGACGAGCATAAGGTTTTTTTTAATCGGGCAGTGAGTGGTGTTTATCCACCTGGTTCAATCTTTAAGATCGTGACTGCATTGGCTGGTTTGCAAAAGGAAGCGTTTGATGAGCATAAAACTGTGTTGGATGAGGGAATTTTACAGGTGGGGGATTATAGTTATGCTAATTGGTTATATACCCAGAGTGGAGCGACTGATGGAGAGATTGCCTTGGTGCGCGCCATTGCACGCAGTAATGATATTTATTTTTATAAGGCTGCAGAGTGGACCGGTCCAAACAGTATTGCTCAGCAGGCAAGAGAGTTTGGCATGGGTCAGCAGACCGGCATCGAGTTGCCAGGCGAGGTTGCGGGCTTGGTGCCTGATCCAGCCTGGAAGGAGGAAACCACTGGGGAGCGTTGGTTTTTAGGCAACACTTATCATTTAGGTATTGGTCAAAGTGATTTATTGGTAACTCCTCTCCAGGCAGCGCAGATGATGCAGGTGGTGGTTAAAGGAGGCGAGCTTTGTGCACCAAGATTGCTGTTAGAACCAATTATTACCACTACTTTTGGAGAGGCTGGGGTTGCAGATGGATCTAAAACTAGTAATGGCAGAGATGCTAGTCACTGTAAAAGTTTGGGTTTAACTGAAAAAAATTTAGAACTGGTTTTAAAAGGGATGATTGCTGCTTGTCAACCTGGCGGGACTGCTTCCTTGTTGTTTGAGTTGAACCAGGGTTTTATAGACGCAAACCAGGCAGAAACCGGCCTAGGTTTGTTAAACCAAGGGGCTGTTGCTTGCAAAACCGGCACTGCTGAGTTTGGCGGGCAGGACGAACGCGGGCGACGTCGCA
>CAZCXA010000026.1:0-2284 GCA_964502565.1 uncultured Pseudomonadales bacterium | reverse complement strand
GCCAGTGTGCCTACCAGTGAAGGTCAAATACACTGGTTTGTGGCTGGAACCACTGTAGACACAGCAAAGATGATTGAGCAGATAGAGCAGAGGGCAAAGGTTGGGGGAGAAACAGCTCTGTTTACAGCTGAGGAGCTCGCAAGATGGGCTGAGTTGATAAAAAACCAGGGTTTTCCACACAGGGTGGTGTTAGTCGCCATGGTGGAGGCTGATGACTCTATTCCTTATAAAGAAGGCTCACATCATGCAGCCCCGATTGTTAAGGAGTTGTTGAGATGGATGGGGAAGTGAGCCAGGTAAACAAACACTGCATTTTAAAAAAATAGAACTCATAATTTTTTTCAGACCAAATTGCCCAATTTTTTTCAGACCAAATTGCTCATGTCTTGTATCTCAAATTAAATACCTAACGCCCTTTACCCCTAGCAAAACCCCTAGCAAAACAGTTAATACTTCATATCCAATACCAAATCCTCAATTTCAGTTTCTTGTAAGTTTTGTTTGATAGGTTTGTTTTATTATGACACCTATTTCTACTGAGCAGTGTGAAAAGATCTCTTTTCAGGAAAAAAAATACCACACCGCAGTTATTTCTATTGATGGCATTGGTCCCAGTATCTTTTGTAGCATCACTAAATACCTGAAGTTAAACCGAATGAGTTGGGAAGATTTTTGGGTCAATCAAGACCGTGTTTGGTCAAGGATACCTCTCTCACAAAAGATTGTTAAATCAATTAATATATTTAAAAAGGAGCATGATATTGATTCATATTGGCAGATGCTTAAGCAGAAACATATTTCGGTCATAAGTGACAGGGAAAAACATTATCCATTGTTACTTAAAAAAACAGATGATCATCCCCCAATCTTGTTTGTTAAAGGCAAGATTAACTTGTGCACCAACTTACCGGTGGCTGTTATTGGCACCAGGCGTATGACTGCTTATGGCAAACTAGTAACCTCAAAGATTACTACTGAGCTGGTGAGTCATGGCGCAACCATCATCTCTGGTTTTATGTATGGTGTTGATCTTCAATCTCAGCAAGTGGCGCTTGAGTCTGGCGGGGCTGCCGTGGGTGTGTTGGGTTTTGGTTTTGACCATATTTTTCCGCGTCAGCAACAAGGTTTAGTAAAGGCTATGCTCAAGACTAACCGAGTGGCGTTTGTGAGCGAGTATCCGCCTTTTGTTCAGCCCACTCGTGGCACTTTTCCCAGGCGTAACCGGATCATTGCAGGCTTGTCTTTAGCAGTAGTAGTCACCGAAGCTGGTCCAAAAAGCGGGACTCAAATCACGGTAGGTTATGCTTTAGACTATGGACGCGATGTTTTTGCTGTTTCTGGTCCGATCACTTCTCCCTATCATGAAGGAGTGAAACATCTACTTAATCAAGGAGCAATGTTGGTGGGTAGCGGTCAGGAGATAATCAGTAATCTCTCAGCTAACAACTGGGTTAAGGTTAATGAAAAGGCTGACTCAGCTAGCGGTCAACAACTTGATTTGAGCGCGATCTCCACGACACCTCTTCAGCAAAAAATTCTGGATGCATTATATGTTCTGCCCCTAACAACCCAGGAGCTTAGTCAGCAACTAGAGGTGTCCTCAACCGAGATTATGAAAACTTTAACCGCTTTAGAGCTAAGAGGATTGGTGATATTTCAGGCTAATCAATGGGTTTTATCATGAGTGATATTTAACACGAAACACAAGTTATTAAACTCAAACAGTCAACTATCATGATTAAGATAAACTCCTTTACTGACCTAGTCGCATGTTATAAATCTTATTGCTTGACTTTTTTAATTTATAAAACCTCAGATCTGTTCTTCAACGACAAGCGGTGTTCTTTAATAAATCAGATACTACAGAGTGTTGTTGCGGAAAGCTTTAATAAAATTGAAGATTTTTCAAATCAAACTAAAAAAGAGAGGGCCTGGTTTTATCTCATCAGCAAAGGTTGGCCAATTAAACTACCAAACCAAGGTTTAATCGCGAAAGAAGTTGATTATATTTTTTTTTGAAAAGTTTGACAGGATTGCTAAAATTACTTGTCGCGTTTATAAATTAATCAATGGTTTGATAAAATCAGAACCATTAAGTATTAAGCAAACCTTTATTAACAAAAGTTTAATCGCTAGTTTATTCGCTTGGCCCAACTACTCAGAATCTTATATACTAGATACTTCACGCCAAATACAACACAACCGATACCAAATACTTCTCGCCATATACAACACAACCGATACTAGATACTTCACGCCATATACAACACGACCGATACCAAAT
>CAZCXA010000025.1:8060-9351 GCA_964502565.1 uncultured Pseudomonadales bacterium | reverse complement strand
CTCTTTTGTGGTCAAGACTTGATTAGCTTCCAGTTCCCGTTCATCAACAATGACAAATATCTTCATTTTATATTTTGGATAATCAGCACCTGCAACATTCCTCAACGTGTTACCAATAACTAAGCTTTCATTTCTGGCAGGAATCATGATGCCTAAGCGTGGTAGTTTTCTCTTATCTTGAAAAAGTTCTCTCTCAATTTTGGACATAAAAGAAGAAAACTTTTTTATTAATCTTAAGTGTTTTTTCACATAATAAGTATTTTTAAAAAAAATAATGGCACCAGTGGTAAATATCACTATTAAAGCCACAAAAGAAATATCAGAAAAATACATTTTATCAAACCACGACAGAGTAGTGCCTGCAGTGCTGGCCTCGCCATAATCTTCTAATAAATCATAAGCCAAAACAAACTCAAATCCATTATTTCGAATTAACTGGATATACTGTTCAAGCTCTGGAATCTTTCTCCAAGGGTGCCAAAAACCAGAAGCCACTGGGTCTTCAAAAGTATTCAGCTGACGCAAAGTGGCTTGGATTCTTTCTAAATCTTCTTCAGAATCTGAGATATACCCTAAATTTTCCGGAAAAAAAACTGTATTATTTACTGATACTGCAAACGGGAGTGTTCCTATGTCTGGAATCTCCTCATATCTGAGTGAATAATACTTTTCAAATACTTTGTAACTAATCTCACTAGCTTGGTAATGAGGTGTTTCCCAAATATCAGGTATAGGTAAATCATAGCTTGCCATAGCCTGACGGACATCTTTAATTTTATTTTCTGCATAGGCAGGTGTTTCAAATTTTAAAGGACCATTTTCTTGAGCATCCCAAAACTCAAAACCAATACCACTCACTTCATTTCTTACCTGATGAGTATAGCCATGTTGCACTAGCACCACTTGCTCATCTTGAGCTATTTCTTTAATCGTGTTGAGATATCGCTTTGAATAAGAAGAACTCCAATCAATCCCTTTTTGGGGATCAATATATCTTTCTATAAAAGCAACGTGATAGGGAATATTGTTGCCAGTTAAATATTTATGAGCTCTAATTAGATTAAATGGATTTTGATAAGTATGAACATTTACATCTTCTAGTCTTAATAAAGCAGGCTGAGACTCACTTCTTTCATGATGACCCAATAAATAATGAAAAACATCAATAAAAGGTAAAGAAGAATCATTTATTTGATAATAATAAGGCAAAACAAAAGGAATAAGAATATGTTTTTCTTGGTAAATACTTATCAAAGGCTTAAGTTGCCCATCCTTATCAAGAAAAGTTGCT
>CAZCXA010000025.1:0-8050 GCA_964502565.1 uncultured Pseudomonadales bacterium | reverse complement strand
GGTAAAATCATCTAAATTATCAGGATGAGTTGTAAAAGCCTTAAATTGAGGCGAGGTCTGAAATGAGACTCCTTTATAAAATACCTCGTTCGTAGGAACACCAAGACCCATCGTTTCGCTATCAGAGACAAAAGCTTCTGAGCCATAACCAATCCAGGCCGTTTTAGCTTGAGTGTTACGAGCAATACTAGCAAATAGGTCTGAAGCCAGTGTTTCTCGATTTAACTCAATAAAAATCAAATAAGGAAATTTGTCTAAAATTGATCTGTCAACTTTAGAATAATCTACTGCTGAAATATGGACATTCCAATGAGATTCTAATATGCTGATAAATCTATGAATATTTTGAAGATAATCCTGTTTTTCATCTTCAGGAATAGAATATATTATGAGCGCATTTTTGGGAGCATCACTTTCTGACTGATGTTGCTTAGGGGAGTAAGAGTGGCTCTTTGATACAGCAAGCACATCTCCAGGGGCAAAGATTGAAAAAAAAAGCAATAAGATAATAATGAATAATTTTTTCATTAAATTGACATGCCAAAAAAAGGCAGGAAAATAATTAAAACACCAGTGGGCAAGTGTGAGAGTATTTTATAAAAAAATACGCAATATGTCAATGAATTTTAAAAAATATCAATGAATATTTCAATAATCTAAAATTAACTTTGCAGTATTATTCAAGAAAATGATTGTTAACTAAAAAAATAAGATCACTAGAACAACACAAAACCTTAATGTTTAAGTTTTTCTACAATAAGTAACGCAGAAACTAGTGACTTTGATTCAAAATGAGTAAGTTATTACTAAGAAATTCTCAATTACTGCATAAGTTCGTTAATGTTAGCGTTTCTTTAACAACCGAAAACTGCTATGCGGGAGGATCTTTATTGGAAACAGACTACTGTTGAAAAACGATTGTAGAAAAATCTTTATAGGATACAATATGCATATCTAACAGATTCAAACTATTACTTGCCAAAACTTTAAGGCACTCTATGTCAGGTTCAATAGAAAAGGATCGAGCTAAAAGTAGACGGCGTCAGCGTAAAGAAGTTATAGGTTGCACAGTCAATGCAGCAATCTGGATGACCGTGATCGCGTTTGTGTCAGCTAAGGCTATTATGAACAGGGAACCGTCTCACAACCGATCTCTTTTTGCTAAGCAAAAAGAGTGTATCACTCCTAGTGAGGTGCAGAACGAGCTTTCCGCAGAACAAATTACCCAGGTTATATCGCAACTCAATGAAAAACTTAAACCTTATGGTTATGCGGTGAGTGGTCATAACCTAGTGAAATCAAGTACTCAAGTCTCTGGCACTCTGCAAACTCTACCAATTGATTTAGAGACCCATCGCAAAATCTTGACTGAGGCAAAAGAACTTTATATTGACCCAGTTGTGGGTGAGACTCCCTCTCCAGTTATACCCACTATAATCTTGAGTGTTCTTGGTCCTGATCAGCAGTTCCAACGCTGGTGGTTAATCAAGGCAGAGACTGTGTTGCAGATAGCTGATCAGTGTCTCACTCAGGATGAGATTGAGATCTTCTCGCGCAAGATGCAAATCTCAAGCGTCAATGACTTAAGTATTGATGATTGTTTATTTATCTCAGCAGAACCTTAACCGAATCACCTCAATCTATCAGATTCTAGCACTGCTCTTCCTCTGCCAGAAAACAATCTTGCTAAAACTTCATCTTCTAAGCTTGCCTGTGTATCAGAGGATCTAAAAAAATAATTTATCAATGCTGGGAGTACCGCTGGATTCAATTAAACTACCTCAAGGCGAGCCACTCTTGGTTCCAAGATTAAAAACTGATTAAGAATCAGCTGAGGTGTGACCGAACTGTTTAAGCTATCTAATCTTGGTCGCAAC
Source organism: uncultured Pseudomonadales bacterium (assembly GCA_964502565.1). Classification (GTDB taxonomy): domain Bacteria; phylum Patescibacteriota; class Microgenomatia; order UBA1400; family PJMF01; genus CAYVBW01. Next base: position 6,173 of record CAZCXA010000025.1, on the reverse strand, counting down.
AATAAACCACAAAAAAATTAATGTCTTGATATTGATAGCTCCAAGGTTGAATCATGATTGCTAGTTTCTATTGTCAGGTTCAAGTTTATCAAATCGTGTGTAATAAATTTCGTTGATACAAGTTTTGAGTTCATCTTCAAACTCTGCACTTTTCGTTACGATAGAATTTAGATCAGAAGAATTTTGATCAGAAAAATTTAGATCAGAAAATTTTAGCTTAAGTAAGACTTCACGTCTTTTAAGTATTCCTGATGAAGAGTACAAATCTGAAATTACTAGAGTAAGATTGTCAAGAATCTCACCCTGCATGACTTTAAATGAATCTACAGTCACCGTTTCAAATAAAATTTTTTCAATCAAATCTATAACTTTACGCAGTTGCCTTAAACTTGAGAAAGCCATTGCTCGTAAGCTAGTTTGCTCCAGCATTAATTCACTATCCTTTAATTGTTCTTGAGTGAACCTAGATTCACTCTCGATAATAGCTGTTTTAATTGAAACAAGTCTAGCTGTTTGATCATCAATTAATTTAATCATTCGAGAACCAAACTCAGCTGATTCCTGAAAATCGAGTTTGGGTAATTCAGCATTATAAATCAACTCCTTAAATTTGCCTGGACTGAGGCCCTCACTTTCCAGTCTTTCAGAACCGTTGTTGCCAAAACCATTGTTGCCAGAGCCGTTTTTGCCAGAACCATTGTTGCCAGAACCGTTGTTGCCAGAACCGTTGTCTTCAAGACGATTTATTTCTGTCATGTATTAATTTAGTAATTACTAACTATCTCATTCTAAATCACGCTCTTGATTATTTTTTATCTAAAAGGTTAAATAATTATTTATCTCTAAAAAAAACTGGTTTTAACCAGCGCCTCCGCCACCGCCTCCACCGCCACCACCCCCGCCTCCAGAAGATCCTCCTGAAGAACCAACCCCACTGGCGCCATAACTTGACTTACTTACAGCTGATAATGAGTTCAAACTCTGGGTTATCGAGCCTAAACTAGTTGACAAGCTACCCAAGCCTTGCCCGGCCTTAGTAACTCCGCTGGAGCCGTCAACCCCACCCATAACTCCCCAATAACCTAAGGTTTGGGATGTCATTTGTGTGTCAGCTTCAGCAAACTTAATCGGTAGTTGAGAGAGTGCTTTGGCTGATACACCTAACATGGTGCCATAAACAAGGTACTTCTCCCAAATAATAATCGAGTCGATCGGGTATTTTTTAGTTTTTTGATACTGTTTTAAATGATTATCAAACGCCTTCCACTGAGAAGCCTCGAGAGAACCTTTTTCAGTCCGTTTCAAGATATGCACATAACTCAAGATCAAGACAAAGATAAAGACCATCACTAGAGATCGACCAAGAGTTAAGATAAAACTTGCCACAATCAAGACAACAATCCATGTCCAGGACCGATCCTTCATCTTGTCATATGCTTTTTTATCAAAATACTCCTCGGCAAAATTTTTCTCAACTGTTCTTGTTTCTAAGTTTTTCAAAAAGCTCTGCGTGTATGTGGGATTACGCTGACAGTAACTAACAATCTTTTTGAACATAACCTTGTTCTGACCTGAACCAATTGTGTTAAAGATAAACTCATAGACCTGTTGCTGAATCTCATCCAGCTCAGTTGCTTGTAACTGTAGCTCATCAGTCACCTTTTCCAAACCATACTCATAATCTTTGTTGATAAAACCAACCTTTTTATCACTCCTGATTATCTTAGCTTTTTTGGCCTGCACAATCGATAACACCAGCGAAGTAAAAACCTGTGGCGCAAGAGTTTTTGATGAGTTTAACAGCTGATAAACCTGAGCAGAGTTTAAATCACTGGGTGGCTCCCACAAAGTATTGGTGGGGTTTACTTTTGACAGAGGTGTATTCTTAGCATATTTATTAAAGTGCTGAATCTCCTTAATAATGGCATAAAGTAAGACTAGATTGATCAACACCTGACCAGCAAGCAAGGCCAACTCTTTCCAAGCCTTGATTTGTTCTTGCCGAATATATTTATCTTCTTGAGCTAAAATTTTTTGCTGAGACAAACTGCCGGTCACCGCTTGATTAAAGGTGTTTTGCGGAAACAAGACTCTGCCTTCAAGAAAATTACCTTTTTTTAGATGATCAATGGTAAAGAAAATCTCGCGTTCAGAATCAATTGAGACCACACCCTTGCTCTGACTATGCAACCAAGCCTGCAACTGTTGACCAAAACTTGGGTCCTTAGGCTCAAGATTTAAGGTTAGGCCGACCTTAACATTCCTCTGATCAAGCTCCCAACCTTTGCCAACAAATTGATAATACAGCTCATCAATATCTTGATGACGAGTGATGGCATTCTCAACTGTATAAGACAAGGTAAAGGTTTTGGACTGATTATAAGCCTGGTAAAACCATTTTAGATAATACCGGTCAGGTTCAGGGATTAAATAAAAAGTGGCAGGAGAACTGTTGGTTTCCGCAAGAGTTTCTTCAACTTGTTCATAACAAACTTCCTGCTCACACAGTTTAAAACTGGTTAAATTATAAGGCTCAGACCTGCCCGGAGTCTTGGTTTGGTCTGGGGAACTGTTTATGTACTGATAAGCAAAACGGAAACTGCCGTTAAAGTTAAAGACTCTTTCCTCGGTCACATCCATCGAGCCGTCCTGATTTAACACCGCATTGATTTTAACCGAGTCAATCGTATAGGATTTTGCTGAAATTGGAGATGGGTGATGAACGTATGAGGTAAAAAAAATTATTAACCATAAAAACAATAAATAAAACTTTTTATTTTTTTTAAGGGAAAAAAGTTCAGGGAAAAAAAGAAGGTTTGACATGCAGATAGTATAGCAAAAAAAAGCAAGATTTTTTTAACTGATGAGTAGGATCTTGACAAAAATAAAATACAAAAAGCAACTCATACTCATAACCCAGCTTTGTCTGAGCAAGAAAACTTGAGCTTGATCATATCAGTTTTTGTCAGCTTTTTGTCAGTTTTCTCTTTTACAATGTTGAAAATTTATTCCAATTATGAAACTTAGAATTTTGCCAATTTTTCAAGAGTATTCTGTCGACTTAAAACTTAGACAGTTTAGAAAAATTAGTAAAGCAAATAAGATTGAGTTTGTTGAGTTTTCTAGTAAAAAAGGACAAGAGTTACTCAAAAAGTTACGGAGGAATGGCTATACTAAACCTGATATAATCATTTCAAAAAAACCTTGCTAAAAAAATGCATCATGTTAAACAGCTCTCGTTTTCAGTCTACTTTCAACATATTTTTTAACTTCTGAATCCTGAAAAAATACATAGCAACCTTTAATTCCACGCGTCATTAGTGTTTTATAAATATTTTTTACTAGCAGGGTTAACTTTTCAGGATCATTTTTGAGTCCTTTTTTGCCACTTGAGTCTTTGTAAGAAGCCCAGTCAACATAGTACTCAAGTTTATCTGCGTTAAACCTCAAATCACGACCAACAATCACGCCCACATAATCAAACTCTAAACCTTGGCAGGTGTGAATGCAACCGACTTGGTTAACTCCCTCCTCATCAATAGCCCAAGTGGTTCCAACTTTTCTTGAATTCCAAGGCATTTTAAAATCAAATTCTGAAATATCCACATCTTGAACCTCGCCATCAGGATTGCCTTCCTTGGGGCTCGACCATTTCCATGCATAACCAGCTACTATCCTAGAGGAAAAACCCTGGCTTTGTTTTTCTTGAATTGAGGTACGTAATTCATTTGGATTGTCAAAGATCTTAAAATCAAAATTACCATCTTCCCAACCATCAAAATTAGCTGTTTCTTTTAAATGAAAAATGTCATCTAGCCAATTAATATATCCCTCGGCACCTGAACACCTAAACTGTGTTGTTAGCTCCATCACATGAACATCTGCATTAAAATCTTGACCAACTCTTTTTATCTCAACAATTGAGCCAATATCATCTGGTCTAATCATCTGGTTTTCATCTACAAAAAAAATACTAACTTTAGCGGCCTGAACAATATCTTCAATTTGATTAAAACCTCGATACTGATAAGCTTTTTGATTTTTTAATCTATGGGCTTCATCAACCACAGCCACATCATAAGTATTGAGAGGCACCTCAAAAAAACCTGACGAGCCCTTAAACAAGTGATGCAATCTTTTTTTTGTAACATCTTGAGCAAGTTTTTGCACCATCACATCTCTAAAAGAAGCATTAGGTGCAATAAAAATGCTATTGAGACCCTGTTTTAACAATCCTCCCAATAAATTCATAGAAATTACAGATTTGCCTGTTCCTGGACCACCTTTGATGATAACGATTGTTTTTACTTGACTATTCTTGGCAATATCTAAAGCTGTTTCATAGGCCACTTTTTGTGTATCAATCAATACAAACTCCTGATTACCTTTAAACATTTTGCTAACATGTTCAATCAATTTTTTACTAGGTCTAATCTTGCCTGATTCTATTTCATAAAGAATCCCCATGCCTTTTCCCTGGCCGACATGCTGTTTCAAAAAATCTGCTAATTTTTGACAGTCTTCTTGAAAATAAATCGGAGAGTCTAAAACATATGTTTGATAAATCTCAGCCATCAGTGGTTCGGGATCTAGTTGCTTATAGTTATGCAAGTAAGCACAAGAAAACGGACTAATTTCGCCCTCATAAATATTTTGATTATAATCCTGGAGAAAACTTTTGTAAGAGTATGCCTGATAAGAAGGATGTGGCGTTTCTCTTTCATCGTGACCTAGGTAAGTTAGTACCACTCCATCTTTATGTGTTTCTGAGGCGGTCTGCCATTGCTTGAGCTCAATAATCACAAAATTTTTCCGGCTGTTTGCATCATGACCGGTAATGATAAAATCGATACGACTTGAGCTCGTAGGAAGATTGTACTCGATCAAAACACCACAATCATCAGCCACCGCTGATCTTCTTACTACCCTTTCCATGAATGACAAAGAGTTTTGCCAAGAACTCTTTTCACTAGGGCTAACCTTACGACCAAATTTTTCTTCAAAATCTCTTTCAACAGCGTCTGCGATTAAATTTTCTTCAACTTCTAATTTAAAACCTTTGGTTGTGTTTTGATAAATAATCATGAAGAAAGTTTAGTGTATTTTTTACTACTACCTTTTGATTTTGCAACTGGATATTTATCTTTGCTCTTATCTAATTTTTTTGCTGATTCTTCAACTATATCAATATCAAGATCGTGAGCAAGCAAAAGAAGATAATTAAACACATCTGCCATCTCTTCAGCAATTTCTGCTTTGTGTTGACGACTGTAGGTTTTACTTTGAGCTAAATCCAGCCACTGAAAATGCTCTAATACTTCATTTGCTTCAAGAGAAAGAGAGATAGCTAAGTTTTTGGGATTGTGAAACTGTTGCCAGTCCCGATCATCTCGAAACTTGAGTAGTTTTTTAAGAAACGAGTTAACTGTCATATTGAGTATTATATAACAATAAGGATGGATTTAGGCTAAAAGTAACTTATAGTTAAAACCATATTCTGTTAAATGTAGGATTAATTTTAACAAGTTTTATTGATAGAAATAATGATGGAAATTAAGTGTGTTTTGTGCAAAGAAGTGCTTCGTCTTGGTGCATTGCTAATACCGACTCAACTCAGCTCCATAGTAACAAATCATAAATAAGTCTAAGTTGCCCATTTTTCTGTTTCAAAGCACGATCAAGAGCTTTTAACAGAATGAAGAAAAGTAAAAAAAAGCTGAAAAGCAAAAAAGTCTTGAATTAAATCGACCAACAACCTTTTTAAAAAATTGTTATCTAAGGTATTCTTGTTTAAAATTGAAAATTCCTACTTTTTTTTAAATATCTGTTTATTTTTTTATCTAGAATTGCAGTAGCTCTTTTGTAATTTTTTATATTATGCTTCAGGAGAGCGGGTTTTAAACCCCGCTCTCCCATTTACTACAGACTTACTCTTTCAAATCACGAGAACGAACAGGAGGATATTTTGGCAAACCATACTCAATCCAGTGAGATGTCCCAAAGCTATCCCATAAAATGTAGTGTTCTTGACCTCTCGCTTCCTTCAACTTCTTCTGACAATCCTGACAGTAAACAGGAATGTTAGACCAATACAACTTGTACTTAATCTGGTTGTAGTGGCATAATGCGCACAACTTCGTTTGCAACTCATTACAAGTTTGACAGTAGTTGGG
>CAZCXA010000024.1:0-10048 GCA_964502565.1 uncultured Pseudomonadales bacterium | reverse complement strand
TGGGTTTATGGAACGTGGTTTACGAGTTAGGCGAAAAAAACAATCAGGGAAATGTGATCATTAATGATGATGAAAACACATATACAGTCACGATCAATTCTGAACATAACTTGGTGCACACCAACAATCGTTTGGTGGCCTTGCTTGATGTCAACGAGATGATTGTGATAGATACAGACGAGATTTTATTGATTGCTCCGAAAAAGAAAAGCAATGATATTAAAAAGATTGTTGAGAAGCTAGAAAAAGAAAGACGAAAAGAGTATTTATAAGGTCAAAACTGGTAAAATTTAATATTATTAAACCCAAACCTGGTGCGAGTGATGTTAACTCTTTTAACCAAAAGTTTAATAATTTTTCTTAGCTAGTGCTGTTAACTCTAAAACTGAATCACAATGACTTATCTGCAAAAAAAACGTATTCTAGATTTAATAGTCGCCTTCAGCTTAGTTATAGTCTTCTTGCCTTTCTGGATCGTGGTCCCGATCTTGATTTATTTAGAATCAGGTAGCCCCATAATCTTCAAACACAAACGTGTTGGTAAAAACAAGCAGGAGTTTTTAATTTATAAATTCAGATCCATGATTCCCGATGCTCAAAAGATCTTAAAAGAAAAATACCCGCATCTTTTGGAACAGTTTAAAGCAGAGGACTGGAAGATTGAGGCTAAAAAAGACCCAAGAATCACTAACCTAGGTAGATTGCTCAGAGCGTTTACCATTGACGAGTTTCCACAGTTGTTTAATGTTATCAAAGGGGAGATGAGCATGGTTGGTCCACGGGCTTATGTTAAGGAAGAACTAGAAGAACAAACCAATAAATATCCTCAAACCAAAAAATACATAAAAAATATCTTGGCGGTAAAACCTGGAATCACCGGTATTTGGCAAACTAGTGGTCGTAATGAAATTCCCTTTACTCAAAGGGCCAAGATTGACTCGACATATGCTAATAATGACTCAATTTGGGAAGACATCAAGATTCTTTTTAAAACACCCAAAGCAATGATCTCAAAATGGTAAACTTAAATTAAAAAACTGTGCATCAATGTAGGAGCTTAAACAAGTATTTTTCAAGTAGCCTGCAACTTAACCTCATTGACTCAGTTTTTTATTTTTTTACCTGCTAATAAATTATTAACTTGAACTTTTTGTTATACTATAAATATGCAAAACCTAGATCCTGCCCCAACCCAACAGAGTCCAGAAATATTTACTCTCAAGCCTCAAGCCAAAACTCAGCAACAGACTGAAAAGGTAGCCACTGATCAAGCATCTATTAAAGTAAAAGGTTTTAAACTTTGGCCACAAAAAAAAAGACAGCAGATCTTGTTGATAATAGGCATGTTTTTTTTAGTGATTTTAGCAACTCTAGGTACAGTTGTTGCTTTTACCTATCGCACTGCTTTACAGCTTAAAAGTGAGGGTCAAGTTTTGCATGCACAAGTGCTTGCTGGGTATGATGAGTTTAAAGGGCAAAACTTACCTGGTGCTGAAACCAACCTGATCCAAGCTCAAGAACAACTTCTAGCTGTACAAAATACCTATCAGCAACTATCTTTATTTAACAATCTGCCCTGGATAAAAAACTATTATCAAGATGGTTTGCGCGGACTCCAGGCTGCGGAGCATGGTCTGGAAGCAGGCTTGATCGCTCTTAAAGCCATTGCGCCTTACTCTGATATTCTTGGTTTTGAAGGAGAGGAGTCTTTTACTGGCGGGACAGTTGAGGATCGCGTCAGCCTTATTCTGCAAACGCTAGAAGTCGTAATTTCTGAGCTTGATAAGATCGAGGCCGAGCTACTCCTAGCTCAATCTTTCTTAAACGAGATAGACTCACAACGTTATCCAGAGGAACTAAAGGGCATAAAGGTGCGAGCGCAAATCCTGCAGGTTCAAGAGTTGGCAGATCAGGCATTTGCGGTTTTATCCGAGTTTAGGCCTGTTATCGAGCAGTTTCCCGAGATAGCTGGTACTCATGAACCTAAAAAATATCTGGTTTTGTTTCAAAATAACAATGAGTTAAGGCCTACTGGTGGATTTTTAACTGCTTACTCGATTATTAATATCGAGCAAGGCAAGGTCAGCCCAAAACGATCTGATGATATTTATGAGCTTGATAAAAAATTCACTCAACGCATCCCAATTCCAGAAAGTTTAGGTAAATATCTAACCACCGAGCGATACTGGAATCTACGCGATATGAACATCTCTCCCGACTTCAAAGAGTCTATGGACACCTTCTTTGCCTACTATTCAGAGATTAAAGGTGAGCCAGATGATCTAGATGGCATTATTGCGATCGATACTCAGGTCTTAACGCGTTTGCTCGAGATCTTGGGTCCGGTTGAGGTTCCTGGTTATGGTACCTTTAGCGCCGAGATTGATAAGCGCTGTGATTGTCCGCAAGTGGTTTTTGCCTTAAGCGAGATTATTACTCGTCCCACTCCATATCTTAGAGAAAATCGTAAAGGGATTTTAGGACCAATGATGCAAGCCATCTTACAAAAAACTTATGAGGCTCCAAAACTGTATTGGGCAGATCTGTTTGCCATGAGTTGGGAGATGATTAAATCTAGACATCTGCAAATGTACTTTATTGATGAACAGGCACAGTTAGCTTCAGAGAATGCTAATGCTGCCGGTCGCTTAACCCCAACCGAAGATGGCGACTTTTTAGCAATTGTAGACGCCAATCTAGGCGGAGCCAAATCAAACCTGTTTACAGAGTATGATGTGCAACAGTTTATTGAAGGCCCTGTTGATGGTTACATTCATAAAACTATTGAGATTACTTACCGTAACAACCGGAAGGCTGATAACTGTAATTTAGAGGCTGGGTTACTATGTTTAAACGCGACCGCCCCAACTTGGCATCGTTTGTATTTACCAGCCGGCACCAAACTAAACGAGAGCCAAGGATTTGCTGATGAACCAAATTTATATGAAGAACTTGGTTTTCAAGTGATTGATGGGTTTTTTAAACTAGACCCGATGGGTGCAGCCAAGATTAGAGTTAGTTATGAGGTGCCATATAACCTTGAAGATTACAAGTTGTTCATCTGGAAACAAGGCGGTGTAAAATCTTTTGACACGATTATTGATGTTAACGGCTATCAAACACAACTCTTAGTAGATCATGATCTAGAGTTTGAGGAAAAGTTTTAAGATATTTGACGGGTTGTTTGAGAAGTATCTATTGGCTGGTTGTTTAAAAAAATAACTGTTTGGCGGGTTGTTTGAGAAGTATCTAGGCTGGTTGTTTAAAAAAATAACTGTTTGGCAGGTTGTTTAAAAAAACTATTAAGTAAGTTGTTTGAAAAATAACTGATAAAAACTTTTTATTATGCAAGTTAGAAACTATAACCTAGAAGGTATTGTCCTTAAGCGAACCAACCTTGGAGAAACCGACCGGCTGGTGACGCTGGTTTCTCAAGAGCAGGGTAAGTTTGTCTGTCTTGCTAAAGGCGCTCGCAAGCTTAACTCTAGCAAAGGCTCATATCTAGAACCAGGCAACATTATCAAGGCCTTTTTGGTTAACACAAAAAGTTTGCCCTTGCTAATTCAGGCAAGACTTATTGATGACGGAGCTTGCGCTAAAACAAACTTAACTCAAATTAGACAGATGATGCAAGTTTTAGAGGTTTTTGACAAGCTTTTGGTGGAACAAGAGCTAGAACCGCAAACCTATCAACTGATCTTAAAGATTAGACAGTCTTTAATCTTAAAAAAAACCTCTACCATCAGATCAAGTCTCAACAAACTAATCTTACAACTAGGTTTCCCTGCCACCAACTTTAACAAGCATCTCTCGGTTTCTGATTATATTCAAGAAATCGCTGATAGACCAATGAAAAGTTTCGAGTATTTGATGCCGTAAAGATCACCAGTTCTCTTGTTTATCTTGTTTTTTATATTAACCTATTTTTTCGCTTTTAACTTTTTATCACCCCAGTTATAATACTACCCATGTCAACTCAACCAAGCTTAGAAAACATCGTGGCTCTTGCTAAACGGCGTGGCTTTGTCTATCCTACTTCTGAAATTTATGGAGGCTTAGCCAGTTCTTATGATTACGGACCGCTTGGGGTACAGCTGATGAAAAACATCAAAGACCTTTGGTGGCAAACCTTTATTGTTGGTCGAGAAGACATGCAGGGCTTGGATAGTAAGATTATCCTGAATCCTGACACTTGGGTTGCTTCAGGACACGTCACCTCTTTTACCGATCCGTTAGTAGAGGACAAGGTTACTCACTTACGCTACCGTGCTGATCATCTAATAAAAAACTGGCTAAAAAACCAAACCGATCCCAAGCTGTCTGAAATCAAGGTAGAAAACCTCTCCCTCACCGAACTGGGGCAGTTTATTGAGCAGTATCAAGTTACCAGCCCAGACGGCAACCCAGTGACTCAGCCCAAAGATTTTAACATCTTGTTTGAGACCGCCATCGGTGCTGTTGCTGGAGAAAAATCAGCAGTCTATTTACGCGGAGAAACAGCTCAAGGTATTTTTACAAACTTTAAAAACGTCTTAAACAGCACACGTGTGACCTTGCCATTTGGTATTGGTCAGATTGGTAAATCATTTCGAAACGAGATCACCAGTGGTCCTTTTTTGTTTCGTCAGCTTGAGTTTGAACAAGCAGAGATCGAGTATTTTTTTGATCCAGATAAGGATGATTGGCAAAACCTGTTTAAGTCCTGGCAAGAAGAGATGATGAGGTTTGTTAACCAAGGCTTAGGTGTTAAACTGGAAAACCTTCGCTGGCGCCGACACTCTGATGCTGAGCGCAGTCACTACAGCCAAGAAACAGCTGATCTGGACTACCGGTTTCCATTTGGTTGGGACGAGCTGTGGGGGTTGGCATACCGAACTGATTTTGATTTAAAGCAACACATGCAACATTCTCGAGAGTCTTTGGAATATCTTGATCCTCACTCTCATAATAAAATAATTCCTCACGTCATCGAACCTGCAGTGGGCTTGGACCGGTTGTTGTTGATGGTACTTTGTGAAGCATATCAGACAGATAAAAATGGTCGTATATTTTTAGATTTTAAACCTAGTCTTGCGCCTTATCGAGTTGCTATTTTTCCTTTATTAAGGAATAAACCACAACTGGTTGATCAAGCTCAAAAGATTTATCAAGAGTTACGCCAATCATTGCCCGCCACCTATGATGAGAGAGGTAATATTGGTAAACGTTACTTGGCACAGGATGAGATCGGCACACCGTTTTGTGTTACTGTTGATTTTGACTCGCTTGAGGATGATAGCGTCACGGTCAGAGAGCGCAACTCAACCAAACAAACTCGAGTAAAAGTTAAGGAGCTTGCAACTTTTCTACAAAAATAGACAACTTTTTCATAACCTGATATAAATTAACTTCTTTAATAATTAGCAAGCACTAGTAATTAACTAACTCAACTCATATCTCTATGAAAAAACTCCTGAAAAACAAAAAAGCTTTAATTATTTTATCATTAGTCGTTATTGCCAGCATTGCGGTCACGATAGTAATTACGAGCAGATCCAAACCAAACTCAGAAGATCTTCCCCAAGAATCAGAGCGTCGCAGAATCACCGAGCCGGTCAATGTTATCTCGGTCAGCGAACGACCATATGTCTCGATTCAGCCTTTAGCTGATGGACGACACTTAATAATCAGTATTAATCAGCTCAACAAACCAGCTCAAAAGGTAGATTACGAGCTTGAGTATCAATCAGGTACTATGTTGCAGATGATTATGGGTATGATTGAGTTAGATAACTTACCCGCAACTAAGCAAGAACTGTTAGGCACCTGCAGTGCTGGTGGTGCCTGCACCTATCATGAGAATGTAATTGGCGGTAACCTACTATTAAGATTCACTGATACTGAAGAGGGTAGTTATGTAGTTAAGTCTGACTGGCGCTACTTTGATAACAAAGACCGCTCAACCGAGATTGCCTCTCGTGATGTTAAGTTTCAGTTAACATCTCCTGCCCTCACAACTCAGCGCTACTCAATCGTGTTTAACAGCCCTGGATGTCCTGAAGGGCTTGAGGGTGAGGTGATCGCTGATAACTTTAGCGTGAGTACTGCCAGTGTCTTGACTGGTTCCGGACAGTTAATGATTAGAGCCAATGAAGAAAGCCCGACAGCAGTGATTGTTGGTTATGATGGTTCAAACTGGCATGAGTTTGAGACTGTTGTCGACGGTAAACAGGTTGAGGCTACAGTGGAGCTGATGCAGTTTTATACCGTGATCAGATGATGATAATCCTCTAGAGAAATAAACTCAAGATTTTATTACAAGTTTAATAACTAACCAGAGCTTCTCTGGTTAGTTATTTTTATTTCCAAAAACCCGAACAAAACTTCGTCTTTACATGTTGTATCAACCTATGTCATTATAGTAATTAATTGGTATAAATTGGTAAATAATCCTATAATTAAAATTAACCTTAAAAATGTTCATCGGAAAGTTTTACTACAAGCTCCAGCAAAACAACCGTATCTCATTGCCAAAAGAGTTTAGAAATCAGGGTAATGACTGGGTGGTGACCAGAGGTTTAGACGGTTGTTTATTCATTTTTCAAGCCAGCCGTTTTCAAGAAGAACTCAACCAATTAAGCCAGTTCTCATTTACTAAAAAAGCCCAACGAGATTTGATCAGAATCATGACTAATGAGGCAAAACAGCTCACGGCTGACAACAACGGTCGAGTCCATCTGCCTGAGTACTTGACCGATTATGCCCAACTGACACAAGAGATTGTGATCGTTGGCAGTTTTAACCGTATCGAGGTTTGGGACCAGAAAAAATATCATGCCTATGTTGAGCAGTTGGAAGATCAGGCTGAAACGATTGCTGAAAAAATTAACAACCAACCGTTATAAAAGCGCAATCACTATAAACCGTTGTAAAAGCATAATCATTGCAAACCAATAAAAAAACGCAGTCACTACAAACCAATGTCAAGTACAGCCTTACACCAACCAGTCTTATTAAACGAAGCAGTTGAGTTGCTTCAGGTTCAGCCACAAAACTGGTATCTTGACGCAACTTTTGGCCGAGGTGGTCACACCAAGGCTATTCTTAACAAACAAGCGAAACTGTTAGCGTTCGATGTTGACCAAGAAGCTATCGAGTATGCCCAAGAAAAATTTTCTGCAGAAATCGCTGAGGGTCGGCTGGTCATCGTTCGCGCTAACTTTTCTAACCTAGAAACTGAAGTTAATAACTTTCAGTCATATCAAGCTGAAACCGCCTCTTTCAGTGGTATCTTGTTTGATTTTGGCACTAGCCTAGATCAAATCAGGGCTCCTCACCGCGGTTTCAGCTTTGATAATCCTGAGGCGCCGTTAGATATGAGAATGGATCAATCTTTAGGTATTACCGCTTCAGATTTACTAACCGTGCTATCGCTCAAACAAATGATTAATTTATTTAAAGATTACGGAGATGAGCCACATGCTAAAAAAATAGCTCAAGCGATTGACCGCTATCGAGGCAAAACTCGCAGTAACCGGATTGAGACGGTAGGTGAGTTGCTAGAGGTTGCTTTTAAAGATATTCCTAGGGAGTCTCATCTTCATCCCGCAACCAAGGTTTTACAGGCGCTCAGGATTGCTGTGAATGACGAGTTAACCAGTATTGAACAAGCGTTACCACAGGCATTGAAGATTCTAAAGACTGGTGGTCGAGTCGTCACGATTGCTTTTCATCATGGGGAAGACTCATTGGTTAAACACCAGTTTAAGTATTGGCAAGATCAAGATCAGGGAAAGATCATTACAAAAAAAGCTGTGTTGCCATCAGAAACCGAGATTAAAAGGAATCCTGGTGCGCGCAGTGCTAAATTAAGAGCTTTTGAAAAAGCTAGTTAACCCACAACATTACTATTTAACCTATTTATTATTAAAACCATCTTAAACCTATGTTAAAAAAAATAAATTTTAGAAGAGTTGCCAAGGTGTATTACTTGGTGCTAGGGTTTGCATTGATTAGTCAAGTTGTGACCACTGTCTTCAAGCTTAGCCAAACCATTTCTTACCAACATCGTATTAGTGTTTTACAAACCCAAAAACAAACTCTCACCAAAGAACAGGAAGAGATTCAGATCGAGATCAGTCAGTTAAGTTCTTTGAGAGCCGATCGTCATCCAGAAGTAGATGAGTTTGTGCCTATCTCAACCGTTTATATTATTCAAGCAGATCATACCCTGGCTTTACAATCTTAAGCAAAAAATTTAAAATCCTGCCTAACTTAACAGCTCTAGCATTCTGGGATTTATTTTATGTCAAACAAGCATCCTACAAACCTACGGATCAACTTGTTTTTTTATACCATCATTAGTTGTATGTGCTTGATCTTGATGAGGCTGTTTTACTGGCAGGTGATCAAGTCTCAAGCCCTCTCCTCTGAAGTGATCAAGCAGATCGCGACCCAAGATATAATCCAAGGGCGACGCGGTCGAGTTTTCACGGCTGATAACTATCTGCTGGTTGGCAACCAAACCGTCTATGACCTGTATCTTAACAAAAAAGAAATCACTCTAGATCAACTCGAGATTATTAACCAATTAGTAGAGATCTTTAAGTTATATTACCAAGAGCAAGAAGGAGCACAAGATGATCTTTCTCAAGACGAGACTCAAACCCCAGCTCCAAAACCAGATTTTAGCGCAGAAAGTTTTAAACAGTCTTTATCAGATTCCCTCTCCCGCTCTAGTACTTGGTTAAGATTAGAGCGGTCTTTGCCAACAGAGTTAAAGTTAAAAATAGAGGACGCCAAGATTAAAGGTCTCCATTTAATCGAGGAGACTGTTCGTTACTATCCAGAGGGGTCGATGGCAGCTCATGTAACTGGTTTTGTTGGCAAGGATGAAAACGAGAATGATCAGGGTTATTTTGGGATCGAGGGAGCTCTAGACAAGGAACTTAAGGAGCATACAAAAAGTATAAAATATAAAAAAGATGCTCATGGTATTCAGCTAGCTGATCAAAAACTAGACTTTTCAAATCTTGATGGTCGAGATATTACCCTTACCATTAGACGCGACATTCAGTTTATCGCTCATGAGGCCTTGATTGAAGGCATTAATGCCACTGGAAGCAAAAGTGGTTCTGTTGTAGTTATGGACCCTGCCACCGGTGCGATTCTAGCTTTAGTGGCCTGGCCTAACTACGATCCTGCTAACTATCACTTGTATACTACCGAAAGCTATCGTAATCCCACCCTGGCTGATTTGTTTGAACCAGGCTCGATCTTTAAGATTTTTACTCTTGCCACTGGGTTGGATACAAAAAGCATTACTCCCGAGACAATCTGCACTCAATGTGCTGGCCCCAGAACCTTTGGCAGTTTTAGCATTAAAACCTGGAACGAGCAATATAATCCTAATATTAATATGACCGAGGCATTAAAAAAATCTGATAATACTGCTCTCGTCTTTGCAGTAGAAACAATCGGACATGATAGATTTGTTGAGTATTTACACAGATTTGGCATTGGCGAAGAACTCAAGATTGATCTGCAAGAAGATCGCTCTTCTCCCCTAAAAGACAGTTTTAGACCAGTAGAGCTGGCCAATGCCAGTTTTGGCCAGGGTTTTTACACGAATGTGCTCCAGATGCTTCGTGCTACCGGTGCCATTGCAAATCAGGGAATAATGATGAAACCATATATTATTGAAAAAGTGAGTGATTCTCAAACCGGCGATGTCATCGAGTATCAGCCAGAAATATTACGCAAGGTGATCGAAAAAGAGACGGCTAACACTCTTACCCAGATGATGGTTTATGCTGCACCGAATCGAGATAACTGGATAAATCAACATTACCTGGTTGCAGGCAAGACCGGCACAGCGCAAATTGCTAGTGCGCAAGGGGGTTATCGTGAAAAAGGAACCATTGCTAGCTATCTTGGTTTTGCACCCGCGGACAAACCAAAGTTTGTGATGATGGTAAAGTTAAATGAGCCACAAAATAGTCCTTGGGCCGAGGTCACAGCAGTACCGATTTGGTATGAAATCGCGGATAAAATAATGCTTATTTTGTGA
>CAZCXA010000023.1:0-11582 GCA_964502565.1 uncultured Pseudomonadales bacterium | reverse complement strand
AATCGAGTCCCAATCTTTGTTATAGCGGATTTTCCCACCACAAAATGCGCACGTCTTGGTTTGCCATTTTGGTCGATCCCTAAGATTCTTCTTAGCAATACAGTCTGGACAGAGGGTGCGCTCATTACCGGGTGGCGACCAAACGAGCTTATAGCAACCCTGGTCATCTATTCCTGTGCAAAGTGACGGGAACCAGCCTTGATAGTGTTTTGTTCTGCAACTCCTACAGTAAATGGGTACATCAGCCCATCCAAGACGATAAGAAATGGTGTTGTTACACCCCATTTGGCCACAGGGTTTTTTGAGCTTTTTGTCCCCGCAGTTGTCACAGAAACATGGTGCGGTTTCATATGTATTATAAAAAAACTCCTCACCGCATGCTTCACAGCAAATGCTCCACCAATCGGAACCAATGCCATATACTAGATATTTAACCCATTCTCTTATCTCACCTCGCCGGTTTTGACCAGTTCCTTTACAGCGTCTACCTGGTTTGTTTTTCATGATTCTCTCCTTATTGAACTGGAAAAACAATGGTGCGTTCCAACGACGCTTCTTACACCCTTAATCTAAAGATGTAGGAAGCGTCATTGGAATTTGGAGTTAGGTAAATCTGTAGTTTTTAAAGAACTTCCAAACTAAAAGTGATCGCTAATGATCGTTTTAATCTGGAAAACTAACGGTATTGTATCATAAATGAGCCTATAATAATATAGAACGTTAGAAAAGAAGAGTTTGTCTTCTGGTTAATACTCAGGAGGACTTTTTTTACCCACCCAGATGATGAAAAACCTCCTTTTTCCCACGATATCGTTAAAGAAGAAAGAAGAGTAAAGGTTAACAAGCTGGTAAAAGTAAAACTCTAGAAGAAAAGAAAAACAGAAATTATATTAAACTCATCACGCAGAACCCCTTTCAAAAACAAGTTTTCCTCAACGAGATTGATTACTAAACGCTAAGTTGCTTGAAACAGCCAACTGTTTATCTACGCGATTTATTGCCAACTAAAAAAATTATCTAATTTTAACCAAGAAAAAGCGCCTATTGGTGTTGAGTTGTAAAAAAAGTGGTTGTGACCACCACTGTGCTTGCTATTGCAATCACAGTTTTTTTTACTCTTCACCGTTAGGCGCTAATGCTCTTTGGCTTAAAGCCTGTTGCGGAACTTTGCAAAACTGTCCAGCGTGACACTGCGCGGTAGGGATGACCGATAACGGGGTCTTTGTCAACTTTCACTACCCCAGATGGGTTTGTTTATTGAGTTTTGAATCCTGGTATTGGCTCAATTTTTCATCAACACTTGATAGTAGCGAGTCACCTCTATCGCGATCTGCTTGTCAAGAACAAGCGCTTCGATGATCTCAGGAACATGCCTGCGCACTCGACTGAGCAAGAGATCGGTTAAGGCAGGATTGTTTTCAATAGGCTTAAACTCCTTAATCTTGTCCTTAAGTATTGTGGAAATTTCCCGAGCCTCTAAGCTCTGGCCTCCCTTCTTGGCTAGTAGCGGGAAAAAATTCTTCTCCAAGTGTCCTGGCGCACCAATCTCCAGTTCACGAAGCCTTGCCATGATCTCTTCATAAGATGGAAGAGTCACGACCTTACTCAGAATGTTCTCGTTTACACCTGTTCCTCTCGCTTCCTTTCTTGACTTCCGAAAAAACCAACACATGATTGAACCTCCTTTGTTATGGCGTCACACTTTCGTATTACTACCCAACTGGATAGCACTCTAGTATAAAGGTTTCATACCAGGGTGCTATCCAGTTGCTAAAGGAGGATAAACTCCGCAACTTGTTAAAGAGCTAAGACTATAAGACTGGAAAATTAAGCACAGCTAGTTGTGCGATTTTTACAATCTCATATAAATTAATTATATCAAAATAGGTCAAAAAAGACAATAATTATAGGCTATTAGAAGGAGGTTTAATTAAGATCCGAAGGTGTCTTAATTGGGAAAGATATTACTTAAAAAGTTGACTGTTTTTTAAATCCTTAATCCTCATCTTTTACAAATCAATCCTTATCTTTTATAAAAAGAGCAAAGTTTTCACGGTTTTAATTACTGACTTTATGATTTTTCAACTCTTACTTAAACTTAGATTAACAGTTTATTTCTTTAATACTTTGTTATCTTCTGACCTATTACCTTTTTTTTAGCTACATGTTATGCTTATCCATATGCTAGAAGACAAGCAACTGGCCGAACTGTTAATGAAGGCAGGTAAACTTAACACTGCAACACTAGGACAGGTGCAAAAGTATGCTACTGAAAAAGAGGTTTCCTTAAGAGAGGCACTGGTTCAAACTGAGGTCATTGCTGATGAAGAGATCGGCAAACTTGAGGCAGAGCATCTCAAGGTTCCGTTTGTAGTTTTAACCAAGTTGAATATTCCTCCTGAAGTCATTCATCTCATTCCTGAACATATCTCTCAATCACAACAGGCGATTGCGTTTGAGCGCACTGATAAACAAGTTAAGATTGCCTTAACTAATCCTAAAAACATTGAGTTTGCTAAAGCAATCGCAAAAAAAACTGGACTAAAGGTCAGCCTCCATTATGCCACGCCACTTGATATCAACAACATCATTGCTTTATATCGACAGGATCTACAAAAAAAATTTGAAAAGCTTTTAAAGGAAGGTTTAAGCTCAACCGTTAGAGAAAAAACCGTTGATCCTCCAATAGAAAAAATCGTTAACCTCTTGATTACCTCAGCTTATTATGACAAAGCCTCTGATATTCATATCGAGCCTAAAGAAAATGAGTCCCTGGCTAGATTCCGCGTTGACGGGATCCTGTTTGATGCGCTACGTATTCCGAGTCAACTGCATGATCGGATTGTCACCAGAATCAAGGTGTTATCACACCTAAGAACCGATCAGCACTTGAGTGCTCAAGATGGCAAGATGCAGTTAGCACTAAAGGAGGAAAACCTGAACCTGAGAGTCTCTGTGTTGCCGATTGCTGATGGTGAAAAGGTTGTGCTCCGTCTCCTCTCCTCTCGATCTCGTTCTTATACTCTAACTGATCTTGGCATGAATGAAACTGATCTAAAAAAGATTACCAAAGCCTTTTCTAAACCTAGTGGCATGATTTTATCCACCGGACCCACTGGCTCAGGCAAAACCACATCAATTTATGCAATACTTAAGATTATCAACAGTCGGGATAAAAACATTACCACGGTTGAGGATCCTATTGAGTATAAAATTGCTGGCACAAACCAGGTTCAGGTTAATGTTAAAACTGAGTTAACTTTTGCTAATGGCTTAAGGTCGATTCTTAGACAAGATCCTGATTATATCTTTGTCGGAGAGATTAGAGATAACGAGACCGCTAGTATTGCTGTTAATGCAGCCTTGACCGGCCATCTGGTGTTCTCCACACTGCACACCAATGATGCCCCCTCGGCTGTGGCCAGACTAATTGATATGGAGGTTGAGCCGTTTTTAGTAGCCTCAACAATTAATGTGGTTGTTGGACAACGTTTAATTAGAAAGATCTGTGATCAGTGTCGAGAGTCATACACGATCACCAAAGAAGAGTTGCTAGATGATTTTTCATCAGCAGATGTCGATAAGCACTATATTCCAGTCGGTAAAAAAAATGAGATTAGACTTTATCGAGGTAAGGGTTGTCCTCACTGCCATTTCAGCGGTTATAGCGGAAGAGTTGGTTTGTTTGAGATCTTTGAGGTAACAAAAACTATTCGCGAGCTTATCTCTCTAAAAAAGGATGCTGATACACTCATGGCAACGGCTAAAAAAGAGGGCATGACTACTATGCTTGATGATGGACTGGAAAAGATCGCTCGGGGCTTAACTACAATTGAGGAGGTGTTGAGAGCCACCAAGGTTGAGTCAACATAATCAAGTTATAAAAAATTATTTTTTAAAGCAACCTTAACACTAGTAATAATATAGAGTTAATCTTTTTTTTATTGAAACTATCTTCATATTATGCAACACAGTAAGCTCCGGATCTCAGGCAAAGAAAAGATGCAGTTTATGGGAAACTTGAGCACCATGCTCAAAGCAGGTATCCCGATTTTAGAGGCAATTGACTCCTTGCTTGAAGAAGCAAAGGGTAACTTAAGTATTATCTTGCAAACCATTAAGGATGATTTAAGAGCTGGAACAGTGATCAACAAATCTCTCATGAAGTTCCCTGAAACTTTTGATAAGGTTACTGTTAATCTCATCAAGGCTGCAGAGGAGGCTGGCAATCTAGAGGTGGCACTCAAGGATGCTCAAGAAAGTTTGCAAAAAGAGATGGAGTTCTCTGATAAGGTTAGGTCGGCCTTGATGTATCCCTCCTTTGTCTTGCTGATTTTTTTTAGTGTCATGCTGACCATGTTGATCGTGGTCATGCCTCGGGTCTCCCAGGTCTTTAAAAGGCTTAACATGGACTTGCCTTTGATGACCAGGATTATGATTAAGTCTTCAGAGATCTTAACCACGCATTATTTACTCATTGGCTCAGGTTTGTTTGTCTTTATCCTGGGTGTTGTAATTTTTTATAAGTACAATCGTCGAGCAGTAAGTAATGCAATCTTTTCTTTACCTATCCTCTCTGGCCTCATGCGCCAAATTGATCTAACAAAGTTCTCCAGTAGTATGACGTTGTTGCTCGGATCTGGGTTGCCAATCGTAGCCTGCCTAGATCTAGCCGAGGAGGTCGTGATCAAGACTGATTTATACAAACTCTTGATTGAGGCCAAAAGCAAGGTCATGGCTGGAGAAAAATTAGCTGATGGCTTACGTTCTGACAAGAACTTGGTGTCTGGAATTATTGTTAAACTGATTGAGGTGGGAGAGAGAACCGGCACCTTGCAACAGTCAATGAAGGATGTCAGTGAGATGCTTGATTATGAGGTCACTAAACAACTAAATAAATCAACCTCGGTCTTAGAACCAGTGATGTTGGTGTTCGTTGGTTTAACTGTTGGCACCATCATGATGTCAATCATTGGACCAATGTATGGCTTAATCTCAAACGTAACCCCACGTTAACGCAACTGATTAATATATTCACTGAAAAATAAAAATCTAGGTGATTAGAGTTGTTCTGAAGAGTTGCTGGATTGTTTGACGCTAGATTCACCAAGAGCTATTTTAACTTGTTCAAGTAACTGCTCAGGAGTAATATCAGATTTAATCAGGCAAGAGCGAACTCCTACTGCTAGCGCTTCCTTAACCACCGGGTCTCGCGAGAGGTTGGTTAAAAAAATAATGGAGCTGAGCGGAACCTTGCTTTGTGACTCCTTTAGTTTAGTGATGATCCCGATCCCGTCAATTTGAGGAAGCATAATATCAAGTAAGATTAGGTCATACTGGTTCTGAGTAATCATCTCCAAACCTTGTTTGCCCCCACTAGCTGTTTCCACCACATACCCTTCACTTTTTAAAATTTCCTCATATAATTCACGTATGAAAAGGTCATCATCAACAATTAAGATTCTTTTTGCCATACTCTTAATGTAGTAAATTGACCTCAGAAACGCAAGCACAAAAACTGATTTAAAAATATTTTTTATCATCTATAATTAAATGATGACCCCAGAACAAGCATCTCGTTTTCAAGAAACCCAGGAAACAACAGCTAACAGCTCGCTTCCTCGAGAGGCCACCCCAGCAGACGCAAAGCTACTAGCAGCACTCTATATTGTTGCCTATCGCAGTCCTCCTTGGAATGAAGAAAAACTTGATCAGTTTGAGTTGGTAGAAAAAAACTTTCAAGACTGGATAGCAAACCCTTCTCACCGAGTGATGCTGTTTATTAGAAACCAGGAGTTGGTCGGATTCACAGTGACTCGTAAAGAACCAGCAAATCAGGTTGTGCAGAGCATCACAGAAGAGATTAAGGATGTGAGTGGGGTTGAGGTTGATGCAAGTATTATCCGGCACTCATTACAAAACAAGTTAGGATTTGATCTTGACTCTGCTCCTGATGAACTCATGGCGGGAGTGTTTCAAGATATTGTTTTAACCAACTCAAGAACACTTGCAGAAATCTCTAATTTACAAAAGCTAACCAATCCCCCCGAGTGGCTCTCCTTGCTCAAACAGATTCCAGACACACCCCTAGATATGAGACCTCCCAGAGATAATAATGATACTCCCCTAGGAGTTGGCTTAGCAGGTATGCGTGATTTCTCTTGCTTGATACCAGAAATAGAGCAGATTCTAGCTGACCCTAATGTTGAGATCATGTGGGTTTACACGCGCAAAGGTGTGCGAGCCATACGCAGAACTCTTGAAAAACTCGGTGGGGTGGTCATCTATGATGAAACTCAAGAATCTGAGACTCAAACTGGTGAAATGGGAAAACCTTATAAAGAAAATCCTAAGGGAAAAGATCTCTTGATCGTGGCCGCGCATACAGATGTTGTTGCTCAACGAATTAAAGAGTTTATTAAATAACTATATCTATTAATTAAATACAAGATCCCTGCCCTCAATGTTAGCTCATCCCCCACTCAGCAACTATCATCAATACTGCACCGGCTACCAGAATCCAGATAACTCTGGTACTGGCTATATCTTAAGTGCCTCTCTTAATACTGGCCAGGCACCAATCCTTTTTCAGCACCCTGGCTCGGAAATACTTGATCAAATCAATGCTTTTGACCAAGCCGAGGCCACCGGGACTTATCTTGGTGAGATTAACATGATCACCGTCTCCTCATTTTGCGGACCACAAGGATTAATTTGGGGGTATGATATTGTTCCACATGATAGCTTAGTGAACAAACGTGAGTTGTTAATCACTAAGCTACAAGACTCTCAGCACCGCTCGGTGCCGGTCTACTCAGGTGAGCCTCTCTTTAAGGCTACTCAAAAACTGCTGGGGACACGCGATCGCAAACGATTTCCTATCTTGCCAGGGTCGCATCTGTTATGTGCTACTAAAAACATAATCAAACCAGGACCTTGTTACCTTTACTGCTCGCTTGCCATTGGCATACCTCGGGATCGCGCCAAACACGCCTGTTTACTCATGGAAAACATTGGCGAGTATGCCTCGACAAACTTAACTAAGAAAGATTTAGCAGACCAGCGGGACATTATTAAACTTGACACTGCAAAAAGTATTTTGCAGATTGGTCTTAACCAAAAGATTGAGTACCAAGAAATCTTTGTTCAGGTGAAAGATATTGCTGTCAAGAACAATCATGTTGGTTGTGCTTTAGTAACCGCTCCCTACCTATGTTTGGCACAAAAGGCAGTCCCTGAAAACTTCTCTACTGTTAAGGAGCTGAGGCAACTTCCTCTCTCAAAATGGGAACAAATGGTAAAAAGTTCATACCTGTCAGCCTCGAAAAAAAATGATAATATGTAATGAGTGTCATTGTCCATTATTCTTATCTACCTGCTTTCCATTGTCACTACTGCCACTTTAGGTTTGGTGGTTTTTTTTCAAAACCCTGGCAACCGAATCAATAAAGCCTTTACCTTCTTCATCATTAGTATTCTGGGTTGGCAACTCACCTTGTTTGGTTTTTACTACATCAATCATCCGACCTGGGTTCTACTACTGGGTAGAATTAATTTTGTGTTTGCTGAGCTGATTGCCTTAGCTCTGTTTGTCTTTTGTTATGTTTTTCCTCAACAATCCAAGTTGGGTAAACAACGACACATTTACATCATTACGAGTATGACAGCCTTGCTGGCCACGATCACAATGAGTTCATCCTTGATTGTGGCTGATGAGATTATCCTTGGACCAGCCGAGCGAGCAACCGTATTTGGTTTTTTATACCCATTTTTTGCTTTCCATTTTGTACTGTTCACGTTTGGCGGGGTCGGAGTTCTCCTCCAAAAGCTTAAGTACTTAACCGGTGCTCATAAATACCAAGCCTTTTATCTGGTAACCGGTCTCTCTTTAGCTGCAGTTTTTGGCGCGATCACAAATATTTTTCTGCCACTCCTGTTTGGCGTTTACAACTGGCAACAGGTGGGATTGTTAGCTCCTTTAATCTTTGTCTCCTTTGTGAGTTACTCCATTATTAAGCACAGATTGCTTGATATTAGATTCTTGGTCGCGCGTACTATTTCTTACTCTTTGCTGGTTTTTATTTTAGGCTCGTTTTACACTGCTGGGCTCTTCTTTGTAGGCAATCTACTCATTCCTGGCTCAACCTCACGAACCGACCTGGTTATCTCCACGATTTTAGCCTTAATCTTAGCTTATACATTTCATCCCATGCGAAGGTTGTTAGAAAAAACCACAGACAATATTTTTTACAAAGACCGCTATGATACCGAGGACTTACTTAAGCAACTAAATGGCTTGTTGGTCTCAACCTACTTAGTAAGAACCTTACTTGAAAATGTTTTGTCATTGATCCAAGCCAAACTTAAGGTCTCAAAGATTGAGGTGATCCTGTTAAAAAAACAACAGTTAGAGCTCCACCTAACAATGGGAGAGAACGAGCATACTCATATGCTGGCGCTTGAGGATGTGGCACTGCTTAAGCAGTACTCTGATTTAAAGGAGATTATCTTTGAGGAGTTAGAAGAAGGAAAGATTAAGGATGTTTTTCGAGAGAATAACATTAAAATTATCTTTCCCCTAAAAACAAAAAATACCTTTATCGGATTCTTGCTCTTAGGTGAAAAATTATCAGGTGATATCTACTCTGATCAGGATATTAAGTTACTTGAACTGTTCTCTCCCGAGCTATCTTTAGCTATTCAAAATGCTGAAGCCTATGCCGAGATCACTCAGTTTAATATCACTCTCCGCAAAAAAATCGCTGAGGCAACTAAAGAGCTTAAGGGGGCCAACCTCAAACTCAAGGAGCTAGATAAACTGAAGAATGATTTCTTATCTGTTACCTCGCACGAGCTACGCACGCCAATGACCGCGATTCGCTCTTATCTCTGGATGGTCTTGGCTGGCAAGGGCGGAAAGATCACTCAAAAACAAAAGTATTATCTAGAGAGATCCTACATCTCAACCGAGCGGTTGATCAAACTAGTCAATGATATGCTGAATGTATCTAAGATTGAGTCTGGCAACCTAAATTTAGAACTTAATCAAGTCAGTTTGAAAGGCTTATGTTTAGAGGTTATCTCTGAGTATAAACCACGGGCAGAAGAGTTAGGCATTAACTTTAAGTTTAAACTGGAGCTTAATCAAGGTAAAAAACCCTGTTGCATGGTCGCGGGTAGTGCGGAAAAGATTAAGGATGTCTTAACAAATCTAGTCGGCAACAGTTTAAAGTTCACCCAAAAAGGTGGCACCATTACCCTGTCACTTCAGGAACAAGATGGACAGGTGATTACTCAAGTGAAGGACACTGGAGCCGGCATAGACCAGGATAAACAAAAAACTTTATTTCAAAAGTTTGGTTTTTTAAGAGACTCATACCAAAGCAATCGAGATGCCTCTCAGGGGACAGGTTTAGGACTCTATATCTGTAAAACGATCATAGATCTTCATCAGGGAAAAATCTGGGCAGAGTCAGCCGGAAAGGGAAAGGGGTCAGCCTTTTATTTCTCGCTACCGGTTTTTTCTCAAAAAACACTCAATGCTCTCAACAGAAAACTGGCCGCAACAACATAAATAACTAAAAAACTAAACACTAAAAAAAGTTAATCGATATTTATTAATAATAAGAAATGAAACCTGCCCGAGTTAACGCTGGTTTTACATTGATTGAGTTGCTACTAGTCATTGGCATTATTAGCGTGCTGTTGGCTATTGGAGCGCTCTTATCAATGAACCTCATACCCAGAGCCTCGCTCACAGCTCAGTCTAACACAGTGATTGCTGACCTCCGCCAACAGCAACTTAAAGCCATGATGGGCGGACGAAGCTCTCATCAGGAAGTTGCCTCAACGTTTGGCGTGCACATCTCAGACCATGCTTACACTCTATTTACAGGTGAACAGTATGACCCTAATGCAGACGGTAATCTCGTGATGGTTGTTGAAGAACCTAACCAAATCTCTAGTTCTTTTCCTAACAACACTATTATCTTCAGTGCCGGCAGTGGTGAGATCGCTAACTACAATGCACAGCAGTGCTCCATCACCATTGAAGACGCAAGTTTAGGAGAAACAATCACATTAACCTTAAACCAATATGGAATTATTACACAGTAAACTTTGTTCAATGATCAAGAAAGCCAAGACTCAAGTGATTCAAGCTCATTTAATTAAGGGATACTCTTTAGTAGAGTTACTGGTGGCTCTAGGTTTATTAGGAGTGATGATTCCAGTCTTGTTTGCTGGATTCATTGCTACTCGTGATGGCAAGCCTCAACAAGAACACCGTTTACAAGCCAGCACCTTATTGCAGGAAGCAGTCGAGGCAGTCAGGGCAGTACGAGAACAGGGCTGGACCGAGTTTGCGCTTGATGGCGTGTTTCATCCAGAAATCGATCAGGAAAGTAACGTCTGGACATTAGTGCCTGAACCAGAGATGATAAAAAACAGGTACCAGCGCCAAATCACAATCGAGTCTATTGAAAGAGATGAGCAAGGAGCAGTTGTAGAATCAGGCGGAGTGCTGGATCCTTCAACCAAGAAAGTCACGGTCAGTGTGGATTGGCAGGAGTCCTTGCTTGGTAATTTATCCAGTACTTTTTATGTCACTCGTTACTTAGATAACCTAGTTTATGTAGATACCACTCGAGAAGATTTTCTTAAAAATGGCTCTAGCTCAAATAATGTGGAGGTGGTGAGTTATGGCGATGGAGCCCTACAACTGGCTCCCTTTGCTCCGGGTCGAGGCAACTGGTGTAAGCCCACCGAGTATATTGTGTCTGAGATTGATTTACCAGGCTCAGGTAGAGTGCGCAATGTGTCCTCGATTGAGGGTAAGGCTTTTACCGGCACTAGAGATGATGGTGGCAACTATGTAGAGGTTGGGATCAGTAATGATAATCCGCCACAGTTAAACCTAGACACCACCGTCACTGGTTACAGCACCAATGATGTGTTTGTAGATGACTCTTATGCCTATTTAGCAACCAACAATGTGGACAAAGATGTGGTGATTATTGATCTAGCCACTAAGAAAGAGGTGGGTTATTTTGATTTTGGTGGTTCATACTGGTGGACAGTAGCTCAGGGAATTTATGTAAAGGATAATGTGGGCTATGTGACAGTGGGTCATCGCTTGGTCACTTTTGATCTGTCCTCAAAAACAGGCTCTCGTCCAGAATTGGGTAATGTCTCTATCGGCACTGGACTCCTGTGGTTCCTGGCTACCGGCTATAGATTGCAGGTTGTGGGTGATTATGCTTATATTGCAGTGAACTGGAGCTCGGCTGAGCTACGGCTCGTCAACGTCTCCAATCCCCGCAAACCAACATTAGGTGCTAAAACTAATGTGAGTCGTGGCAGTGGCCGAGAGGTTGCGGTTAATGAGGATGGCACCCGAGCTTACTTAGCCACCACTGCTTCAAGCAAAGATCCAGAGCTGTTTGTGATTAACACTGATGTTTCCAGCACCAACAAGAACAACTCAAGTTATACTTTGCAAGTTATTTCCTCTTATGATGCCGGGGAGATGAATCCTCAGGGGTTGTCGGTGGTGCCAGGTAACAGAATCATCTTGGTAGGTA
>CAZCXA010000022.1:10606-12711 GCA_964502565.1 uncultured Pseudomonadales bacterium | reverse complement strand
GAATGTTATTGCGCAAACACAAAAACCCACCTTAGTGATCGCTCATAATAAAACACTGGCAGCTCAACTATACCAAGAGTTTCGCGACTTTTTCCCAAACAATGCCGTGACTTATTTTGTCTCCTATTATGACTATTATCAACCAGAGGCTTACATCCCCTCAACCGACACCTACATTGAAAAAGAGGCTCAAATTAATGACGAGATTGATAAACTCCGTTTGGCTGCCACTACCAATCTTTTAACTCGCCCAGATGTGATCGTGGTGGCATCTGTCTCCTGCATTTACAACTTGGGAAATCCTGTTGACTACAAGACGCATATTTTTGAGATTATCGAGGGTGAGGTTATTGCACAAAAAACACTACTTCTACAACTAGCAAATCTGCAATATCAACGTAGCGAAACCGAGTTTAGACGGGGTACTTTTCGGGTGAGAGGAGACACCATTCAAGTCTGGCCAGCCTATTTAAGCACCGCCCTTAAGATCGAAACTTTAGAGAACCGCATCACCAAGATTGAGGAGATAGATCCACTGAGTGGTCTGCCGATCACTAATCCTGATGAAAAAAAGGCGCTGATCGATCACAAAAACCGCTACATTTTGTATCCAGCCAAACATTATATGGTTGACTCTAAAGTTCAACAACAAGCTTTTGCTCAAGTTGAGCAAGATTTATTAGAACGCATC
The DNA here is from genome assembly GCA_964502565.1 of uncultured Pseudomonadales bacterium. GTDB lineage: Bacteria > Patescibacteriota > Microgenomatia > UBA1400 > PJMF01 > CAYVBW01. Next base: position 12,020 of record CAZCXA010000022.1, on the reverse strand, counting down.
AATGTTTTAAAAAAACAAGATAAAGCTCTGGAGGCATATCGCCTTAGCAAGAAGGTAAAATATGATCTAGAAATGATTCAAGAGTTTGGGTTTGTTAATGGCATTGAAAACTACTCACGCTACTTTGACGGTCGCCAACCTGGTGAACCGCCCTTCACCTTGATCGACTATTTTCACGCTAATGTAGATAAGTTTAATCAGAATAGTTTCTTAACAATTGTTGACGAAAGTCATATCACCATCCCTCAAATTTCTGGCATGTTTCATGGAGACCGCTCACGTAAAGAAACCCTGATTGAGTATGGATTTAGACTACCATCAGCCTTGGATAACCGACCCTTAAACTTTACTGAGTTCCTAGGTAAAACTCAACAAAATTTGTATGTTTCTGCCACGCCTAAAAACTGGGAGATTGAAAAAAGTCAGGGCAGGGTAGTGGAGCAGTTAGTCCGTCCAACCGGTTTAATCGATCCCAAGATCGAGTTAAGACCCTCAAACAATCAAGTTCAGGACTTGATTTTAGAGATCATCAAACGGGTGAGCTTGGGTCAACGAGTGCTTGTTACCACCTTAACCAAGAGAATGGCAGAGGATTTAACCGAGTACCTAAACAACAAAGACAAGATCAAAAGCTTGGTTAAGCAATATCAAACCAAACTGCAGACCGATACTGCCTCAAAAGAGTTCTTGCCAATAGAAAAGATAAAACCAGGATTGATTCACACCAAGTTTTTCACCCATGCAGAGGCAATCAAGAAACCAAAAATCCTGTTTCCCAAGGTTGCTTATTTGCATAGTGAGATTCAAACATTAGAAAGATCAGATATTTTAGACGAGTTGCGACAGGGCAAGTTTGATGTTGTGGTGGGCATTAACTTACTTAGAGAAGGTCTGGACTTGCCAGAAGTAAGCTTGGTCGCGATCTTAGATGCAGATAAAACCGGTTTTTTAAGATCTGATACTGCCTTGATTCAAACCTTAGGACGTGCCGCACGCCACGACCAAGGCATGGCAATCTTGTATGCTGACTATATGACTGAGGCCATGAAAACCGCCATTAGCGAAACCCAGCGGAGAAGACGTGCTCAGTCTCGATATAATCAAAAACACAACATCACTCCAGCTTCAATTAATAAACCCATCAGAAAAAAGTTGCTAAAAAAAACCGACACCAATATGAAAAAAAAGTTTGGAGCTGGTACTTTGAAAACAGTTAAACTTTCTAAAAATGAAGAAGTCAATTTATCTGAAATAAATATCGAAGCGCTCACTCCTCAAGAAAAAAAGAGTTTATCTGCTCAGCTAACCAAAGCTATGCGCCAAGTGGCTCGAGATCTAGATTTTGAGCTAGCAGCACAAATTAGAGATAAGATAAATGAGATTAATCAATAATTAATTTTCCTAGGTCATTGTA
>CAZCXA010000022.1:0-10506 GCA_964502565.1 uncultured Pseudomonadales bacterium | reverse complement strand
CGGTTGCTTGTGATACGGTTGCTTGTGATCTTACTCAACATCTCAGGTCATTGTAGCGGTTGCTTGTGATCTTACTCAACATCTCAGGTCATTGTAATGGTTGCTTGTGATCTTGCTCAACATCTCAGGTCATTACAACGGTTGCTTGTGATCTCGCTCAACTTCCTAGGTTATAGTAACGGTTGCTCGTGATCTCACTCAACTTCACCAATTAATTTATCTAGCTCATTTTTACTAAAGTTTTCCTGGTATAAAGTAAACTCTCTTTCTAACTGCTGAATTTTTGTATTTTTTCAGTTATAATTAAACTTTTTAAAAAGTTAAAACTTAATAAGAAAAAAATTCTACCATCACCGTCAACAACATTGAAAAACAATGAAACCATCATCAATCTCTTCGCTGACTCATATCATCATCACTGGTGCCAGACAACATAACCTACACAACATTAACCTGGCAATCCCAAAAAACAAACTGGTGGTGTTTTCTGGTTTGTCAGGCAGTGGTAAGTCCACCATGGCTTTTGATACTTTATATGCCGAGGGCCAGCGTCGCTATGTTGAGTCACTCAGCTCTTATGCTCGCCAGTTTTTAGGTTTAATGGACAAACCAGACGTAGATCAAATCGAGGGCTTATCCCCAGCCATCTCGATTGATCAAAAAACCACTTCACATAATCCTCGATCCACGGTTGGGACCATCACTGAAATTTACGATTATTTAAGACTGTTGTTTGCTAGAATTGGACACCCTCACTGTCCAGAATGTGGACAGGAGATCTCCACCCAAAGTATTGATCAAATTATTAATCAAGTGATTGACCAACTCAAAACTAAAACAGCCACATCTCCTGCCCGTTTAATGATTCTCGCTCCAGTGGTAAGAAATCGCAAAGGTCAGTTTGTTGACCTGTTTAAATCATTACAAAGCCAAGGCTATACTCGCCTACGCATTGATAGTCGTGTTTATGATCTTGACGCAGACCTAACCCTAATTAAAACCAATAAACATAATATTGAGGTCGTGATTGATCGTCTGACTGTAGCAAAAACGCAGTTAACAGACCAACAAGAAAAAAATAACTTGAACACTCGCCTAAGCCAGTCTATTGAACAATCCTTGAAACTAGCAGACGGTTTAGCAATTGTTAGTTTTATCCAAGATAAGGGTTTTAATTTCCCAGATAAACCCACCGAGTTTGAAGATCATCTCTTTAGCGAACACTTGGCATGTAGCGATTGTGGCATCTCTCTCAAGGAGTTAGAGCCAAGCCTGTTTTCCTTTAACTCGCCTGAAGGAGCCTGTGATACTTGCAATGGCTTGGGTTCGATTTTAGAGGTTGATCCGGAAAAAATCTTGGCTCCAGAATTAACCTTAAGCGAGGGCGCTATCATTCCTTTTTCTCGCATGCTTGGTCAAGATAGTTGGTTCAGTCGCACTGTAAAAACGGTTGTTGAGCAAGAGTTGGAGGGGGTCGAGCTTAAACAAACTCTTGAGAATCAAACACATAACAGTGATAACTCTCCTTATCGTCAAGTTCCGTTTAATCAACTACCGCAAAAAGTCCAAACCTTGTTATTAGAGGGTAATAATAAGGTTTATCAAGTCACAGGCCAAAACCGGTTTGGTAAAGAGGTCACTATTTATAAAGAATGGGAAGGTTTCATCACTAATCTAGAGCGACGTTATGAAGAAACCTACAGTGAGTTTATTCGTCATGAAATCGAGAAGTATCAAAAAAAAGTTACTTGCCCAGCATGTAAAGGGGCGAGATTAAAACCTAAAGCCTTGTCAGTGACCGTTAACAGTTTTAATATTGCCCAAGTGACTGCTTTAACCATTCATGATTGTTTAGCATGGCATCAGCATCTCCAGGATAAAAAAATCCTTAATACCAAAGAGATGGCTATTGCGGAAGCTATCTTAAAAGAGATCATCACTCGCTTAAAATTTTTATCCTCAGTGGGCTTAAATTATTTAACCTTAAACCGCGAGGCTGGTTCTTTAGCTGGAGGTGAGGCACAAAGAATTCGTTTGGCGTCTCAGATTGGCACTGGCTTGACCGGTGTTTTATACATCTTGGACGAACCCACAATTGGTTTGCATCAGCGGGATAACCAACAACTAATCACGACCTTAAAAAATCTTCGGGATCAGGGCAACTCGGTCGTGGTGGTTGAGCACGACCATGATGTCATAATCTCTGCTGATGAAGTGATCGACTTTGGACCAAAAGCTGGACTGCAAGGCGGACTGATCGTGGCACAAGGCTCACCACAAGAGATTCAAAAAACAACAACCTTAACTGGCCAATATCTATCAGGCAAAAAAAAGGTGACCAGACAACAACAACTACTTAACAACAAGTTTAACAATGGTATCTCTATTAAAGGCGCGCGTCATCATAACTTAAAATCAATTGATGTAAAGTTTCCCTTAAACAAGTTAACCTGCATCACTGGTGTTTCTGGCTCAGGTAAATCTACCTTGATGCACGATACGCTGTATCAGCATTTATTAAAACAGTTAGGTAGACACAGTCAAGAAAAAGCAGGTGAGATTGACTTGATTGAGATTTCTCAAGATATCAAGCAAGTGAAGTTGATAGATCAAACTCCGATCGGTAAAACTCCACGCTCCAACCCAGCTACCTACACCAAGATTTTTGATTATATTAGAGAGATTTTTGCTAACACTCAAGAAGCCAAGATTCGTGGCTATAAACCAGGCAGGTTTAGTTTTAATGTGAAAGGCGGACGTTGTGAGGCCTGTCAGGGTGATGGTCAAGTAAGGATCGAGATGCAGTTTTTAGCTGATGTTTATGTTAAATGTGATGTCTGTCACGGTCAGCGATACAATCAAGAAACTTTACAAGTGAAATATCAAGATAAGAATATCTCACAAGTGCTAGATATGACGGTTGATGAAGCCTATCAATTTTTTCAAAACCATAGCACCTTGAGAGAAAAGCTTAAAACCTTGATCGAGGTTGGGTTGGGCTACTTAAAACTAGGTCAGCCAGCACCAACATTAAGTGGGGGTGAGGCTCAACGGGTTAAGATCTCTAAAGAACTCACAATCAACCGCCTGAATCATATTGTTTACTTGCTGGATGAACCAACCACCGGGTTGCATTTTGCTGACGTGCAAAAACTACTCAATGTGTTACATCAACTGGTGATTCAAGGTAATAGTGTGATCGTGATCGAGCATAATCTAGACATTATTAAAAATGCTGACTGGATTATTGACTTGGGTCCTGAAGGAGGGGAGGCTGGTGGTAAAGTTGTAACGGTCGGTACTCCAGAACAGGTGGCAAAGAATAAAGGTTCTTATACAGGAATATATTTAGCAAAAGAGTTGTTAAAATAAGCATATGCTTTCTTTTGTCAAAAATACTTTTAAAGCTGTACTTGTTTTCTTCACCAGCTTTTTTTTGCTGGCAAACTTTTGTTTGGTTTCTGCTCAAGCCCAAGAAAATTTTTTTACTGCTCTAACCAGCACCTATACTGTTGACACCTCTGGTAATACTCAAGTTGAGCATCATTTTCGTATCCGCAATCTATCTCCGGAATTTTTCATCAGTCGCTATGGCATGAAACTCGGTACCGACTCTATTAGTAATATCCAAGTAACCAGTAACCAAAAAACTCTTAACCCTGAGGTGACTCAATCGGCTGGTCTAACCGAGATTAATCTAGAATTTGAGGACAAGCTGGTAGGGAAAGATAAAATCAGGGATTTTACCATTAGCTATCAAAATCATGTTATGTCTGAGGTGAATGGTCTAGTTTTGGAAACCTTTATTCCTAGCATGGATAGTGCTGAGCTTTACAATGAACAACAGGTCATCCTCAAGACCCCGATTATCTTTGGTTACCCCTCTAGAATTAATCCTGACAACTATAGCATTAAACAGGAGGGTGAACATTTTGCCCTGACCTACAATAACTTGGGGGATAAAGGCGTATCAGCAATTTTTGGTTCAGAGCAAATCTTTGAACTACAAGTTAGATATCATCTCAACAACCCTGGTAGTCAGCCTGCCATTACTCAAGTTAGCTTGCCGCCTGATACTCCATATCAAAAAATCTTCTATCAAGAACTAGAGCCTAAGCCACAAGAAATCGAGACTGATGCAGATGGTAACTGGATTGCCACCTATTTTTTACCAGCCAACAATGTAGTTGAGGTCAAGATTTTAGCAACAGTTCTAGTGAGTTTAGAGCAGATACAACCCTGGCTTAATATTCAACCGCTACCTTCTCATCTTAATCATCAAGTATTTTGGGAAACTGAAAATCCTGAAATTATCAAACTAGCTCAACAGTATCCACAGCCAAAAGACGTCTATCATTATGTAGTAAACGAGTTGAGCTACACTCAGGCAGATTTAAGTCAAAAACTTGAACGACTGGGCGCCATTAAAGCCTTGCAAAATCCAAGTTTGGCCACCTGCCAAGAGTTTTCTGATTTATTTATTGCCATCACGCGGGCCAGTGGTATTCCTGCCAAACGCGCCACAGGTTATGCACATAGTAATGATCCGATGCTTCAACCTCTAAGCCTACAAAAAGATATCTTGCATGCCTGGCCTGAATATTATGATCAAGAACTACAGGCGTGGATCCCGATCGATCCGACCTGGGGCAACACAATGAAAAATGTAGATTACTTTCACCAGCTGGATTTAAAACGAGTTGTTTTTGCTTATAATGGCAAATCAAGTCGATACCCCTTGGCAGCCGGAGATTATAAATTACCTGATCAAGATTCAAAAGATATCGAGGTTAGTTTTAAAACTAAATTTCCTGAAATCAAGCCTGAGTTTGAGATAAAAATAAAACCAAAAAAAATATTTGGATTTATCAACCTCCCCAGCCAGTTTGAGTTAATTATTATCAATAAAACCGGACAGGCTTGGTATAATAATCAACTCTTATTATCAGGAGAGGACTCTTCTAAGGAAAACTTGAGTTTAATCTATCCTACTGAAACGATAACCATCTTGCCTTTCCAATCAAAAACCTTAACCATTCAAGTATTTAATCAGGATCACCTTTTTCCAAAAACGAATCAGTTACAATTAACGCTATCCAATCAAGATTATGAACAGCAACAAACATTTGAGATCGAAACCATTAAACAATACTCGGTTAGACCCACTCGACCAGACCAGCAGTCGGACCAACCAGAACCAGCTAGCCATGGTAAAAAAATTAAACAGATCGAGCTCAAACCAGGCACTGACCAACTCATCAAGTTCAACCTTAGCTCAACACAGCTCCTCATTTACCTGGGAATCTTCTCAGGCGTCTTGGCCATCACGGCCGGGAGTATACTGGTTTTTAAACGAAAGAAATAAAATTCTTTACGTGGGTAAAGCCAAGAATCTCAAAAAAAGAATCTCTTCTTATAGCCAACTGTCTCGATTAACAGCAGATAAGGTAAAGATGATTCTCAGCGCTTCTCAGGTAAAGTGGGAGGCGTTAAACAATGAGTTAGAAGCCTTATTGATCGAGGCGGAACTGATCAGGTTGCATCAACCCCAGTACAACATCTTGCTCAAAGATGACAAAAGCCCGATCTATGTTCATATCACACCCAAACCTTTTTCCTCTCTTGAGCTGATCCGGAAACGAGACCTGAACACCAAGAATTATGCAGGCACGGTGTTGGGTCCTTATAGCAGTGCTTATAAACTACAACAGGTACTTAAGACTGCAAGAAAAATCTTTCCTTGGTGTGACAAGGCTCAATCAAGAATAAAATTACTCAGTAATAAAAAAACGGTTGGTTCTTTAGACGAAACAGTTGCTCAACAGGCCCTTAGTAAACACCTGCAAGCTTGTTTCTATTATCATCTTGATCTATGCCCAGGTGCGTGTCTGGGCAAAATCTCAGCTAAAGAATATCAAGAAAACATTAACCAGTTAGTCTTGTTTTTAAGAGGTAGAAAAAAACAAGTCATTAAACAGTTAAAAACAGAGATGACAAGGTTGGCTGATGCGCTAAAGTTTGAAAAAGCACATCAGGTTAAGATCAAGTTGGAGTTAATTGAGGCTGTCACTAGCCAGCAGTATCAGCTAAAACCAGATTTAATCCTACCTGCTTTACATGATAGCGCACAACAAAATGCCTTGGATCACCTACGTTTGATCTTAGCCGATCATGGTTTAATACCTCGAGAATACAACTTGCATCGAATCGAGGGGTTTGATGTAAGCAACCTCATGGGTCAAAACGCAAGCGTATCTATGATCGTTTTCTTGAATGCTGAGCCTGACAAAAAACATTACCGCTTGTTTAACATTCGCCAACTCAACACGCCCAATGATACTCAAATGTTAAAACAAGCCATCTCGCGACGGCAAAACCACCCGGAGTGGGGGAGACCAGATTTAATTGTGGTTGATGGGGGCAAGGGCCAAATCAGGGCAACTTTATCGGTATGGAAAAAACAAACCCCGATCATCGGCATAGTAAAAAACCCTGACCGAATAGTTTTACCAATAAAACATTATCTTGATAAAAAAACCAATCGGCTAAAAATCGAGTATAAACTCGTTACTTTACCTGCTGACCACCCCACCCTGCATTTAATACAAAATATCAGAGACGAGGCTCACCGCTTTGCTAAAAAACAGCATCAAAGATTAAGAAAAAAGATGTTTTTTTAATAAAAAATTAATAAAAAACAGGTTGATAAAACAAATAATTGGAAAAAGTCTGTTTTAACTTTATAATAAACTCATTATTCACTAACATTTATCATCTTATGAAAATCATCCGCTCCTTGCTTCTCACCGCCATTACCATTGCTATTTTAGCCTGGGCTTTGCCCACTGTCAGCTTCATGGACCTAACCACCTTATTATTAGCCAGTGTGGTCTTAACCTTGCTACAAGCGGTTGCTAAACCGGTTTTGAAAATACTGTTTTTACCTATTAATATCGTGACTCTAGGCTTATTTTCTTGGGTAATCAATGTTTTTTTATTGTGGCTCGCCACTTATCTAGTACCTGGATTCCGTATCCAACCCATGATCTTGTTTAATATCCATCTAGGACAGTTTGGCTCCTTGTTGTTTATCTCCTTTTTAATCAGCTTTATCCAAAATTTATTAAATAAAGTACTATAAACACCAAAAACACTCGAGAGTGTTATTCAACACTTATAAGTGTCATCCTCGTTTTTAAGTCTTGATTTTTAATTTATTAATCTATTTTCAGTTTTTCATCTTGAATTTTGTTATAATACAACCCATGAAACAAATTTTATCCTATTTTATTGTTTTTTTATTACTTTTTACTGTTGGTTTTTTTGGACATAATCTTGTCCAAGCGCAACAGGTTGGTCCGCAAAATCTTAATGAGGACGAGGTGATTGAGCTGGAGCCGGTTGCCACTGACTCTACCGATGCCACCATTTCTGCTGAAGCCTCACCCGCAGCCCAAGTTGAACAAAAGATTATTGAAAAAAGAGCTGAAGACATTACCGAGACCGGTGGTGAAAAAAAAGGCAAGCTGGCCACCTTTCTTGACGAAAACCCGATTGGACCACTTTCCTGGCATAACTTTTTACAACACTCTATTCGTGGCGCTGTACAAAAAGGCCTTTCAGCTAGCATCATTGTTTTGTTAATCTTGTTCCCGTTAGTGGCCTCGATCATTGCTGTCTCGCGACATATTATTGGTTTACGAGGCTTTGGTATTTATATTCCTGCTGTTCTGTCGGTCGCTTTTGTCTCAACCGAGATCGTTACCGGCATTATCGTGTTTGTTGCTGTCTTGCTGGGTGCAACCTTGACCAGGAGCATCGTACAACGGTTTCGCCTTCCATATTTACCCAGAACAGCGATGCTTATTTGGGGAGTATCAGTTTTTATTCTCGCCTTGCTAATTTTTTCTTCAAAACTAACCCTGTTTCAACTGTTAACCATCAACATTTTCCCAATATTAATTATCATTATCTTGACTGAGAACTTTATGAACTCTCAGCTCTTTAACAGCCAACGAGAAGCATTAAGAACCGCTCTCGAAACCCTATTTATTGCCATCATCTGTTCACTTATTATTAATCAAGAAGCAGTGCAAAAATTTGTGCTATTATGGCCAGAATTGGTTTTATTTGGTATTGCTGTGGGCAATATTATTATTGGTAGATACACTGGGTTGAGGCTGACTGAGCTGACTCGCTTTAGTACAGTTTTAGGTCAAAATAATATAGATACCTCATCCCAAGATGATCAAGCCGAGTGAACTGTTGGGCATGAACGCCCGTAATCAGATTTATGTACCGCTTAACCCCAAGCGGTCTAAGAGTATCTGCCACTCCAAGTATGCCACCAAGATTCTTCTCTTAAATGAAGGCATTCCTACACCTGAAGTGTATGGTATTTTAGCTACTATTGAGGATGTTAATGAGTTTAATTGGGACAGTCTTAAAAAAAACTTTGTTATCAAACCCACCAACGGTCATGCTGGCAAAGGAGTCATGGCTTTTACTGAAAAAAAAGGAGAGCATTGGGTTGACGTGATCACTCATCAATGGGAAGAGGAAGATCTAAAACTGCACTGCTATGATATTTTAGAAGGGCAGTACAGCTCTCATGGTGCTAGTCCAAAGGTTATTATCGAGGAACGTGTTATTCCCCATCCAGAACTTACTAAATATTCTTACAAAGGTACCCCTGATATCAGGGTGGTGGTCTTTAACAGTGTGCCAATCATGTCATATCTTCGACTACCAACTGAAGAATCAGAGGGTCGCGCTAACCAAAGTCAGGGAGCCTTGGGAGTTGGTATTGACATGGGAACCGGCTTGACCACCTTTGCGGCTGCTCATAGAACCCAGCTGATCAGACACCTACCAGGAACTAAGATGGAGCTTCGAGGAATTCAAGTTCCGTTTTGGCATGAAGTTTTAATCACGGCGGTTAAAGCTGCCAATGCAGCCAAACTTGTGTATGGTGGTATTGATCTGTTTATTCATGAGGAAAAAGGTCCGATGGTGGTAGAGTTAAACTTTCGCCCGGGTCTATCGATCCAGATTGCTAACCAAGCTGGACTGCGCAAAAGATTAGAGCGAGTTGCAGACATAAATGTTGTTAATCCCTTACATGGTGTTAAGATTGCCCAAGCTTTATTTGCTGAAAGCTATTTTGAAACCGAGGACGAGCGCAAGCCAATCCTCACTCACAAAGAAAACGTTGTGGTGTTAGGAGATGAAGGCGAACGTGAAGAAGTGGAAGCCTTTATCAAAACTGGACGGTTCCGTAGTGCTATTGCTAGTGAAATAGCGCAAGAACTGGGCCTGATTGACCTGGAAGACTTGCTTTGGTATCAACAAGAGGAAGAGGGAAAAGTGCCGGTAGTGGAAGCAAACTTTGAGTTAAAAGGCCAAAGAGTTGACACCGAGATGATTGTGTCCAAACGCTTAAATCGTTGCCAGCATAAAGTTGAGATTGGACGCAAAGACTTAACCGGCTATATGATTAGGATTGAGAAATAAGGTTAAATTTTTCCAATAAACTTATGACAAAATAACTCAGACATCACGCATCATGAGCATTATTCAAGACTTAACTCCCATCAACCTTCAAGAAGAAAAACAGAAGTTTTTTGACAATGACTGTAAATATAATCCACAGTTTAAATACAAAACCTTGGCCACAGTCGGAAAAATTTATAAATACGGCAAACCTAAGCCAGAATATTTAGAGTTAGCAAAAAAGATATTAAAAACAGCATTTGAAAACAACACTGAAGAAGAGATTAGAAAAATCGAGGGTGAAGTTCTAACAAAACAAGAAGCAACAGAGATGTTTGATGATTTTGTTAAAAATAATGATTTAAAAAACACGATCACTCTTAAATGGTCAAAAAACTTTGCCGGTAGGGCTAGTTTTTACAAAAACACACTCAAGTTACAACTTCCGGTAAAGCATAGAAAAAACGAGTTTTTAGGTACTCTATATCACGAACTAGGAACACACGCCTTAAGAAGAGTTAATCATTTGCAACAACCTTTTTTTGGGAAAAAAACTGAGTTAGGTTTTAAAGACTATCTATTAACCGAGGAAGGTCTGGCTAGTTTTCATGGCTTATTAGCAAAAAATTTTAAGATTGATTATACTGGAGCCTTGAACTATGTCACTTGTCAGCAGGCTCAAGAAAAATCATTTGTTGAGACATTTGCTTTTGTTAATCAATATTTGCATGATAAAAAAAGAGCCTGGAGTTATACCTATCGACATAAAAGAGGGTTGTATGATACTCAAGAAGGTGGAGGCTTTACCAAAGATATGCTTTATTTTGCAGGATTGATTAAGGTTTGGGAATATTTTAAAAAAAGCAATTTTGATGTTGCTTCTTTATATTGGGGAAAGATTGCGATTGAGGATATAGAAAAAGCAAAAAAAATAAACCCAGATTATCAACCACATCTTCCTTCATTTTATACACAAAAACCAGATCTATATCAACAACAAATTATAGAAATTGC
>CAZCXA010000021.1:12980-16972 GCA_964502565.1 uncultured Pseudomonadales bacterium | reverse complement strand
ACATGATAACGCGAGTCATCTTGAGACTCAATCCAGGTGTGAACTCCCTCCATCCAGCGATTAACTCCATCGGTGCTTAACGGATCATCGCGTCTTAAATCAATCACTTCGCGTTTATCATAATCACCGCGCGCGATCATGGCCTCGGTTGCCAGTTTATTCTCACCTTTACAAGCCTTAACATTTTTATGAACTGGGTCTGGCAAAGAGGGTAGGGTTTTTTTGATGACATACTCCATCTTGCCGGCAAAATCATCATGAACTGGATAGCCAGATATTGCATCAACCTCAACCAACTCAACCTCATCCTCAGGCACCTGCCAAGGTGGAGCATGATAACCCGCCTCAAAAACTGCTAACATGATCTTGCGCCAAATCGGTGAGGCGCCGGTAGTACCAGAGGCGACTCTTAACATTGAGCTGTTATCATTATTACCCACCCAAGTGCCAACGATCACCTCTTGAGACCAACCCACAGTCCAGTTGTCAATCATGTCATTGGTGGTCCCTGTTTTAACTGCCACATCAGGACCTAAGTTTAAAAAAGAGTTTGCGCCAAAGGCAATGGCGCGAGCACTATCATCAGCTAAAATATGATTTATTAAAAACGCTTCACCTTTACTCATCACTCTTTTACCCTCAACCGGACGATGTTCATATAACACCCGTCCATCACGATCGGTCACCTTTAAGATAGCAACCGGCTCAACCTTGGTGCCAGAATTGGCAAACGCGCTATAAGCTGACACCATATCTATCAACCTTACCTCGCCACCACCTAAGGTTAAAGACAAACCAAATCTATTCAAGTTTTGCTGAGTTGGGGCTAATGTTTCAAAACCCATCTCGTGGGCTAACTGCAAAAAATCCTCGATACCTACCAAAGCCAAGGCCTTAACAGCTGGTATATTTAGTGAGTTACCTAAACTTTTTCGAACGCTGATCGGACCTTGAAAAGTGCCGGTATAATTACGAGGTGTGTAAGGGTTTTCATTGGCACTGTGTCTAAAATCAGTCGGGGCATCTACCAACATGTATGCTGGTGTATAGCCCTTTTGCAACAAACCTAGATAAGTGACTGGTTTAATTGCAGAACCTGGCTGACGCAAGCCGTCTGCAGCTACATTAAACTGACCACCTTTTTCATTGTCAAAAAAGTTACGACTGCCTACCATGCTCAAAATTTCTCCAGTTCTCGGGTCCATAATCAAGGCAGAGCCATTAGTTATATGTAAGTGTTCAACCGCTTCTACTTCTTGAGTCACAATCTCTTGCGCCTTTTCATGTAAAGGCAAGTCTAATGACGTGATCACGGTTAAACCCCCAGCCTCAACCAAAGCCTCGCCAAACATCTCGGTTAACTGTGCTGTTGCATAAAAGATAAAATGGGGTGCCTTGATCTCTAAAGTGCCTTTGTCAAAGGTTAAATCAGTAATCGCCTCCACAGCTTCATTGTATTGTTCTCGATCAATATATCCTTCTTCGCGCATTCTTTGCAACACTGCCTTGGTACGCATCTGCCACAGAGGTTGTTCTTCATCGGTTACTCTACTACTAAACGGGGAGTAAACACTGGGTCGTTGAGGCAAACCAGCCAAAAAGGCCGACTCTACCAAGTTTAACTCTGAAACCGGTTTATTAAAATAAAGCTCAGAGGCAGAAACAGCTCCCCAAGCAGTACCACCGTAAGGCACCTCGTTCAAGTACATCTCTAAAATCTCATCTTTGCTAAAAGTTCGTTCAATCTGGATGGCCAGCACCAGTTCTTTAAACTTGCGAGTAATAGTCCGCTCATTGCTTAACAAAACATTTTTGACTAACTGCTGGGTAAGGGTTGAGCCACCTACCACTCTTTGACGAAAAACTAAGTTATAAGGGATGCGGACAGCAGTTAACACATCAAATCCCCGATGATTATAAAAATCCTTATCTTCAATGGCAATGGTGGCCTTGATTAACTCTGGAGGCAAATCTTTCAGTTTCACTTGAGTGCGACGCTGATCAACAAATAAATCATAAAGCAACTGCTCGTTTCTATCATAAAACTTGGTGCTAAACCCATCGCGCCTAACCACTTGGCCAGGTTGAGGTAACTCGCGGGACAGATAAGCAAACGCGGTAAAAAAACCAAGTACGCCCAAGATGACTAACCCAAACAGACCAACTGCTAAAGACCGGAAAAGCTTGATTCTACTCAACTGTTGACGAGCCTTATCTGCAGGAGTGTTAGCTGTTACTCGTTGACGCGATCTTGTTTTGTTTAAGCTTGTTTTGTTTAAGATAGGAAGTTTGCTAAAGATGGCTAATCGACCACCTTGTTTTCTAACCATTTTACCTTTAAAAACTCTTCTCCAGTTTGAGGTACGTCGAGCACCAGTAGACTGCAATGGAGAGTTTGTCAACCAGTTAGAAAACCTTAATAGTTGGGTAAAAACCCATCTAAAAGGTGCTGAGATAATGCGCCATATTTTTGTCAAGTTAATTTCCATAATCTATATATTATAAATTCTTTATTAAAAAGTTAACAGTGAAAGGCGTGTGCTAGATGAAAAAACTTACTGACGACCAAGCTCGCGCCATTAGTTGAGCTTGCATCCATTAACCAAAATTTTATCCATTTACCAAGATTTTATCTATTTACCAAGCTTGCTTCTACTTATCAAGCGCGCGCCATTAATCAAGCGTACTTCTATTTACCAAGCTTGTATCCGCTCTATAAATCAACTCTAGATTTTGTTAAAATACTCTTAATGAATCATACCTCAACTCAACCCAAACATCAGCTTGAAATTATTGATCAAGTTCTAACGCGAGGAGTTGAGTCAGTCCTACCAAATAAAAAATCTTTAGCCGAGCTCATGATGCAAAAGCGCATCAGGATTTACTTAGGAATTGACCCCACCGGTGCTTTTTTACATCTGGGTCATGCTGTGGTACTACGCAAACTCCAACAACTGGCTGAGCTAGGGCACGAGGTTATTTTACTAATTGGCAATGGTACGGTAAAAATTGGTGATCCAACTGGCGTTGACGAAAGCCGACCCATGCTAACAAATGAAGAGATTGAACAAAACTGGCAAAACTGGAAAGAGCAGGCAAGTGCCATTCTAGATTTTAATAAAATTATCATTAAACGTAATGGCGAGTGGTTAGATAAACTTAGCTATGCTGATATTGTGAAACTCTTGGCTAAAGCCACGGTTCAACAGTTGTTAGAACGTGATATGTTTCAAGAGCGCATGAGACAAAAAAAACCAATCTTTGGTCATGAGATTATTTATCCCTTATTGCAAGGTTATGACAGTGTGGTCATGGATGTAGATTTAGAGATCGGTGGTAATGACCAGACCTTTAACATGATGATGGGTCGCACTCTGCAAAAAGTTTATAACAATCGAGAAAAATGGGTTTTAACCACACCTTTGATCGAAGGCACTGACGGCAGAAAAATGGGCAAGAGCTATGATAATTATATTGCGCTCACTGATGAGCCAAAAGAGATCTATGGCAAACTAATGAGCTTACAAGACGAGTTAATTATCAAGTATTTTAACCTCTTAACTGATGTTTCTTTAGAGGAAGTTGCACAAATGGCACAAGCCATGAAAACCGGCGCCAATCCCATGGACTTTAAAAAAAGACTGGCTTTCACCATTACTACTGATTTACATGATGAAAAACAGGCGGAACAGGCTCAAGAGTATTTCGAGCTTACAACACAAGCTAAGGAGATACCTAAAGATATTCCAGAAATCAGTTTAAGCACTCCAGAATTAACAGTCTTGGAAGTATTACAAGCCTGCCAGCCTGAAAAAAGTAATACCCAACTTAAAAGATTGTGTGAACAATCAGCTGTTCGGTTAATGCCTCAGGATAAAAAATTAATTGATCCTTTAGAAAAGATTTTGGTAAAGGCTGGACAAGTGGTCAAGATAGGCAAGAGAAGTTTTTATCGCTTACAAGTTTATTAACTAGTTTTTTTACAACTCATT
>CAZCXA010000021.1:11086-12880 GCA_964502565.1 uncultured Pseudomonadales bacterium | reverse complement strand
TTTTTTTACAACTCATTAGCCTTTTCATGACTAAAAAGCAATCCAAAAGACTCAAGATTATCTTTTTCATTCTTGCTGCCGGAGGCTTACTAGTGACTAGTGTTGTTCAGGCGGTGATGACGATCGGTTATATGGTTAAGAACTAGATTTAGCCTCTAACTTAAACAATAAATAATCACGCTAAAACTGGTAAATTATCTCTATCACCGAACACCTGGTTTTAAATCTTGTTTTTTTTACTTTTGAATTTATAATCCATGTATTTCCTCTCCAGTTCTTTACTTAGGGTAAAAGGCATTGGTGCCAAAACTGCTGACAAACTTTTGCAACATAACCTTAAAACTGTTCAGGATCTGTTATTATTTTTGCCTCTCAACTACTCTGACTTATCTCAAGTTGCGACGATTGACCAGCTTAAACCAGAACAAAGCTACACAGTAAAAGCCAGGGTGGTTGCGGTTAACACATACTACAAAAATCGAAAAAAGTTAACCAAAGCTGTTATCACTGACCACACCGGTCGTACTCAATGTTTGTGGTTTAACAGCAGTTTTATCAAACAACAGTTAAAAATCGACCAAGTTTATTTTTTTGCTGGACAATACAGTCGTTACCATACTTTTACTCAACCTAAAGTTGAGGCTGTCAAGACAGAGACCCTACACACCGGTCGTTTAGTACCACGGTATACTCAAACTCTGGGTATCAATCAGGGCAAAATGCGTCTGATTCTGAAAGAAATCTTGTCTAATCTTAAGATTGAGGATGATATTCTGGGACAGAAGTTTAACCTGCTTGAGTTGAAAAAAACCTTAACCCAGCTCCATTTTCCTGATGATAAAAAACTGGTTGTTGAGGCGAGAAAAAGACTGGCTGTTGAGGAGCTTTTAGCTTTAATCAAACAATCGCATAAAAGCAAGTTGTCATGGCAGAAACGCCAACCCTTAAAAAAACTACAGCTCAATACAACCTTACAGAAAAAAATCATTCCTGATTTTTTATTGTTCAAACTTACCAATGATCAACTCAAGGCAGTTAATGCAATTATTGAAAACATGAGTCGATCTTATCCGATGAACCGTCTTTTAATCGGCGATGTTGGTTCAGGAAAAACAGTTGTCGCAGGTATCGCCAGTTATCATATGATCAAGGCTGGGTTTAACTGTGCTTTGGTCGCACCAACCCAAATCTTAGCAGAGCAACACCTTCAAACCTTTACAAAAATCTTTCCTGAGTTACCAACCAAACTGTTAACAGCAAAAACTAAACAGCGAGAGAAGGTTGTGGAAGATAAAAATAAACCAAGTTTATTTATCGGCACCCATGCTGTAATTAATCAACTATCAACCATAAATCCCGCCTTGGTCATCTTTGATGAACAGCATCGGTTTGGTGTGGCTCAACGCGCGCAAGCCCTGCAAGTTAAAACCACTGACCATTTGCAAAAACAGCCTGGTTTAAAAAAACAACCAGGGTTGCAAACACAACTTGGTACCCAAACACAACTCGATACCCAAACACAACCCAGTTCTCTAACTCAATCAAGCTCTCTAAAACAACCCCATATCTTGACGATGTCAGCCACACCTATTCCGCGCAGTTATATGTTAACCATCTTCTCGCATCTGGAAGTATCCTTGATTAAACAGTTCCCCTTTGGAGAAAAAAACATTAAAACTTTTCTGGTGCCTAAAGCAAAAAAACAACAGGCTTTTGACTGGATGAGCAAACAGTTAAAAGCCTCTGAGGCAACAAAAACTTTAACTTTACAAAAGAAAACCTTAACTCAACAGG
>CAZCXA010000021.1:0-10986 GCA_964502565.1 uncultured Pseudomonadales bacterium | reverse complement strand
CTCAACAAGGGGAGTTTAGCAAAAAACCAGCGACCAACAATCAAGTTCCTGACCTCAAGCCTTTGGCAATAATCGTTTGCCCCTTTATCGACCCATCTGAGAATGAAAACTTTGGCAATGTGCCAGCTGCGACTGAGGTGTTTCAAAAGATGACTGCCGAAAGAGGTCAAGAGTTAAACATCGCTCTGTTGCATGGTCGTCAAAAACCAACGGTCCAAGAGAAAATTATTCAGCAACTGTTTAATCAAGAGATTGATCTGTTAATCACCACCTCGATCGTTGAGGTGGGAGTGGATCTACCGCAAGCAAGTATCATGATGATTGAGGGGGCGGATCGGTTTGGTTTGGCCAGCCTGCATCAACTGCGGGGGAGAGTGGGGCGCCAAAGCCAAGAAAGTTACTGCTTGCTGTCAAGTTCAAGCCAGGGTGCAGAAACCACGCGTCGACTTAAATTATTTTCTCAAGAAAACGATGGCTTAAAACTTGCTGAGCTTGATTTACAAACGCGCGGACCAGGCGACTTGTTTGGACTTAAGCAACACGGGCTTGACAACCTAATGTTTGCCGATTGGCACAACCTAAAGCTGATCAACCAAGCTCAGGAAATATTTGCAAAACTGGAACAGACAGGTGATTCCTGGGAGCCAATCTTAAAAATAGAGGCTTAAGATCTCTCCAGACACGCGCGTTTAAACTTTTGTTTAAACTTTTTTGTAAATTTTCTATTCCACCCTTTACCTTGAGCAGTTTTTTCTCTATATTAAATAATATGAAACAGATGATCAGACAATCGCAAGCCGGTCAGGTGGGCATTATTATTTTACTGGTTACAGCCGTGATCCTAACCATTGCGATCAGTCTCAGTCAAAAAACCTTGCAAGAACAGGATATTGCCTTTATTCAAGATGAGTCAACTCGAGTATTTAATGCTGCTGAAAGCGGTTTAGAAGAGGCTTTGTTTGATATTAGTCAAGGGAGAATGGAAAAAGGAGAACTTTCTTTTGATGATCTGATTGGGGTGAATTATGATATTGATTCAAAAAACACTTTTGATATGAACCTCAGCAGTGGACAAGCTGTAGTAATTCCTTTAAATCAAACTAATAATAATATGACGGTCCGCTGGTGGAATCGGCGAGATGGTTGCAACTCAACTAATCAACCTTCCTCAGTATTGATCTCTATCTTTACCGCAAGTAGTGCTAGACACCTTGGCTATGACCCTTGTAGTGATGAACGTGGTAATAACCTTGAGTCAGTTAACAGGCTATCTAATGCTGAAGAAGATTGCTACTATAAAGTAGTTGTGCCTGTGACTAGTAACGATGTCTTGGTTAGAGTCAGACCTCTTTATAACAACAGTAAGTTTAATATTTCAAGCAACGCTATCGAGATTGCTCAATACAATATTTTATCAACCGCGGTTAACGATGCTGAGGACATTGCGCGAACTTTGAGTGTACAGCGGTCAGAAGACGGTCCGCCCAACTTTATGGATTTTGTCCTGGTTAGTGGCGGTTCACTTGTAAAAAATTAACTTAAACCTTAAACTTTTTAATTTTTATTTTTCTTATTATGCCTGCCACAGCCATTGATATTGGAACATCTTCCATAAAAGCTATCTCCGGAAAACCGGGAAAAAATCCTGTTATCAACCGAGTCGCGGAAATTCCCAACACCTCTGGAGTGAGCGTCCCCAAAGACAATAACCAAGCCAGCAAGTTGCTTGAGGTTGTCAGTCAACTGATGCATGACTACAAACTGCCAAAAACAGATGTCCGCCTCAGTCTTCCTGAAGAGATCGTCTCAACCAAAGTGATTAACCTACCACCTTTAAGCGATGCTGAGTTAGCCTCAGCCATTGACTGGCAAGCTGAACAACATATTCCGATTCCTCTTGATCAACTTGCTTTAGAATATCAGGTGTTATATCGTCCTCCAGCAAAGCAAAAAGATCAGCCAATGAAGGTTCTCTTGGTTGGTGCCCGCAACAATATCATCGAAGAGTATGTTAATATCTTTTTTAACCTTGGTATCCAACCCACGGTCTTAGAAACTCAAATCTTTTCTATCATGAGGGCTTTAGATTTTACAGTTGACGATCCCACCTCAATCGTTGTTCATCTTGGTGCTAACAACATTCAACTCGCTGTTGTTCATCAAACCGAGATTGGACTAGCCACTAATAAAAAGGGTGGGGGGGAGTTACTCACAAAAGCAGTTCAACAGGTGGTGTCCAACCTCACTGTTGAGCAAGCCGAGGAGTACAAAAAAGCTTATGGCTTGATCGATGATCAACTGCAAGGCAAGATTAAAGATGCCATGCTACCGGCACTTAACCCGATTGGGCAAGAGATTATTAAAACTATCAGGTTTTACAACAACGAACAACCCAATGCACACATCTCACGGATAGTTTTAACCGGTGGATTAGCCCAAATGCCAGGAATCATTGAGTATTTTACGCAGTTAAGCGGGATCGAGGTGCTCTTGGCCGAACCTTTTGCAACTTGTTCTGGGGTTACTCCGGAAAAAAATCGGCAAGCCTTTATTGTTTGCAGTGGCCTAATGATGAGGTAGTTTGCTACTAACCGGCGCGCTCTTTTAACTTTTTACTTTATCTTTAACCTTTAAGTTTTAACTTACTTTTTACTAAAACTTTTTAATCTTGACTTAATTTTTCCGATGATCAGCGTTAACTTTTTATCTAAGATCAACCAAAAACTATCACGTCAGCAAGAAAAAGATAACAAGATCTTTAAGGTGCTGTTAGTGGTCTTTGGTGTAGTCTTTGCGATATTTTTAGTAGTTTTTGCCTCATCCTTTTACTTGCGATACCGCCTCAAGTCTGTCAAAGCTCAAATCGAACAGGCCAAGAAACAGATCAATGCAGAGCAACAGCTGGAAGCAAATTATCTCTTTTTTGTTAATAAACTGGTTATCATCCGCGAACTGTTTGATCAGAGAGCTGATAAACAGATTGCAACTGGTTATTTTTCAAACCTACTTGGACCCAACATCGAGATTAGTGGGCTTAATTATGATATGGAAACCAGCATTTTATCCTTAACAATTACCAGCCCGCATATATTTTACTTAGAGGATGTGTTTCAGGCGCTTGACGATCAGGAAGTCAAAAAAAACTTTGCAACATTTGAAAAAAGTAACCTGAGTCGCCAAATGACTGGAGAATATAGTTTTGTCTTAACAGTTGGCTTTACTGATGAATCTGAACTTATGACTGTTGAAACCGAGTATGAGGAATAAATCACAATACTATCAAGATGCCATTAATTGACAAAGGGTCAGACACCAACATCAAGCTTTTCATTAACAATCGCAAGTATTTATTGTTATCAATTCTTTTAGTTTGGGGAGCGGTTGCCTTGATGGCTTTTGCGATTAAACCTCAGGTTAAGCTGGTGTTTAGTTTGCGTAATAATCTAACCCAGGAAAAAGATCAATATCAAAACTTAGTGAGAAAAATCAATGAACTTAAACAGATCGAGATTTCTCAACAGTTTCAACAAAGTGAAAAAGTGAATGAAGTTTTTCCCTCACACAAACCGGTCTTAGAGTTGCTGTCTAATCTCTATCAAGCGATGCAGAGAGCTGATGTCACGGTTAGCGCTTTAAAGATCAATCCAGGAGAGATAGCAACTGAATCTGCTGAGGTGATCATTGCTGAACCAGCTAAAGCTACGACTAAAAAATCCGTTGCCACAAAAGAGCAAAAAGCTTACAGCGCACTTAAGCTTGATTTAACCGTTAATGGTGAACAGGAAAATGTTGATGAGTTCTTGCAGTTGGTGGAAAGAATCTCTCCGTTTACTTCTATTGTGGAGCTGAACATTAAAAAAACTTTTAACCAAGAAAAAGATAGGACAGTTACCGAGGCTGAGTTGTTGCTAAACACTTATTACTACACGCAAAACATTACTTCTAATATTTCTGATCAGTTACCATCTGTTGGGGAAAAAGAGCTTAAGGCTTTTAATACTATTCAGCAGTTTATGCCGTCAGACTTTCGTCCTTCAACCGAGATTGAAAGTGCTGATTTAGAGGATTTATTTGGCATCAAGGGACTTTTTTAACTAAATTTATTTGACTAAACTATTGGCTTTTAACCTTAATCTCAAATCTTTCTCCCAGCTCATTTGCTAAAATCTCCGCGAGTTTTTTGACAGCTTTAATAGTTCTGCCATTCTGACCAATAATCTGTCCCAAATCAGACTCGTGTGCTCTAACCACATATAACTTTCGATAACCTGCCTCGGTTTCTTCTACGGATAACTCTGCGGGATAAGCCACTAAATGGGTTAAAAGAAACTCAATTAAGTTTTGCATGAAGTTTTATTTTTTTGCTGATTTTTCCTCGATTTTTTCCTCGATTTTTTCTGCATTCAAGGCTTGTTTTTCCTCAACTTTTTCCTCAACTTTTTCCTCGGTTTTTAGGACTTCTTTGGCCTCAACTTTTTCCTCGGTTTTTTCTGTTTTTGAAGCTTCTTCCTCCTGTTTTGCAACCTCTTTTTCCTCAGTTTTTTCCTGTTTTACCACCTCTTTTTCCTCGATTATTTCCTCAACCTTTTCCTGTTTTGCCACCTCTTTCTCCTCAGCCATCTCTTTCTTAGCCAACTTAACTTTTTTATTAGGTTTCTTTTTCTTAACCGGAAAACCTTTACCAGATTTTGCCACTTTGGCTAAAAAAGCCACTGTCTCGGTTGGCTGAGCACCCTGGCTGATCCAAAAGTTATAACGATCAAGATTTAACTCTAACACTTTGGGCTTCAACGCTGGAATATAATGCCCGATCATCTCAAGATATGCACCATCCCTCCGATCTTTAGCTTCATTAATAACAATTCTGTAATGTGCTTGATTACGTTTGCCAGTCCTAACAAGTTTTATTTTTAGCATATTTTTGTCAATATAAGCATTTATGAATAAAAGGTGATTTTACACTATTTATCGAGATTTCTCAAACTCAGTTAAGGCATGAGTAGCTGCGACTTGTTGAGCCTGTTGTTTGCTTGACCCTGTGCCTTTGCCTAAAACCTTTTCTCCAACTTTCACTGCAACGGTAAAGGTCTTGGCATGATCTTTACCTACTGACTTAACCACCTCGTATTCAGGCGTTGGTTGACCCACGGCTTGCACAACTTCCTGGAGTTGACTCTTAGCATCTTTATAAAGCCGTTTTTGCCTAATCTCATCCAGTTTGGGAATGATGTTTTGTTTGATAAACCATCTTGCTTGCTCTAGACCCTGATCTAAATAGATTGCTCCGATGACTGCCTCCATAGTATTAGCCAACAAACTAGAGTTGGTTCGCCCGCCACCAGCCTCCTCACCATGACTCATGTAAATTTTTTGACCCAGTTCAAGCTCCAGGGCTGTTTTTGCTAAAGTCTCGGTCTTGACTAAAGAACTGCGATAAGCAGTTAATCTACCCTCAGACTCCTGAGGAAACTGATCAAATAAAAACCGAGACACAACCAGTTCCAGAACAGCGTCACCTAAAAACTCCAAACGCTCGTTGTGTTCAGTGGCGGTTGTGCCTGAAGACGGCTCGTTTAAAGCACTGCGATGGGTAAGGGCAATCTCAAGTAAGTTTTTGTTAATAACAGGAAGCTGATTAGACATGATTATTTTAAAAATTAAGGTTTAAAAAAAATGGGCAACAATGCAGGGTGGTTTATATCTCTGGGCTGAGAGCTTGTTGGTTTAATCTTTTTGTTTATCTTTTGAGTTTCAATTGTTAACTTTTTATCCTAACTCTCGAACTTCCTGCACAATCTGAGCTAATTCTAACACAGTAGGCTCGTTGGCTTCTAACTCCTGACGTATTTCTCCGGCACTTAAGTTTAAGGCTTCGCTCTCATATTCCTGGTTAAGGGTGTGAACTATCTCTGGCAAATCAAGCGACAAACTCATACCTAGATCGGTGATTAGGTTTGTGTTGGGCAAGATATCCTGAATTTTATTACCGGTAGTCACAGCAATAATTAATCTAATTTTATCAAAACAGGGTGTAAGTGCGGATTGTTGTTTTTGCATAACTTGTTTAAATCTAAAATAAAAACAAAAAAAAATCTAGTGTAGATTTTAACATCTCCTTATAGCTAACTTTATTCAGAGGATTTTTCTTGTTTAAGTAGCAGATCATCAGCAAATAACTTACCTAAAACACCGTTTACAAACCGAGGTGAACTTTCTGAACCAAACTCTTTAGCCAACTCAACTGCCTCATCTATCAAAACCTTTTTTGGAGTTTTTTTATAGCTTGCTTCCCACACAATCAGCCTTAAAATAGCCAAGTCTACCTGGTTAATACCTGCTAAAGGCCGTTCGGGTGCAAACTGCTGAATTTGAGCATCAATCAAGGCTAAGGACTTTATAATCAACTCCACTTCCTGCCAAATTGGAGCATCAGCTGGTTGTTGATACTGAAGATTAATATCAGACGCGTAATCTGCCTTTTTGTTAGTAGTTAATCGGTTGTGATCAAAAACAGTCGCAAACAAGTACTGCATCAGCTTGATACGCTTGGTATGTCTGTGGTCTGCAGTCGAGACAGAGTCTGGCATGTTAATTAAAAAGGCCTATTTTTTGCTAATAAACTTTTGAAACTTGATCTCCATCTGGCTAAACATCTCTGCCACCAAACCTTGCTTATGTAAAGGCACCGTGTTTTGGTTAGGATCTTTTTTAAGTTTAAGTTGACGCAGTTGACCAGAACGTCTTTTGCCTCGTTCTGCATGAGTGATTTTATTCTTAGGTAGTGCTCCCATAGTAACCTTAACAAATTAATATATACAACTGTCGCGGGCAAGTGCCGACAGCAAGTATTATATTATATATCAAGAAAGGGGATTGTCTTTAAGCAAATAACCCTGTTAGTTTAAACAGGGTTTAACATACTGCTGGTAAGCCCACCTCATAAAGGAGCCTCTATGAGCATAGCTTTCGCCAGATTCTTGACGGAACACAATAAAGTAGGTACTACCTGGCTCTAAGATTGGTTCTGTGGAGAAATCATAACTTTTCCAACCGCCACTACTTGAGCCGGTTAAACTCAAGGATATGCTCTCGGTTATAGTTGAGCTCGAACTGTTTTCAAGATGAGCACTAACTTCTGAGGCAATATTCCAAGATAGATAAAGGTTTACTTTATCCAACCTCCCCCTGATCGTAGGGGTAAACTCTATTCTTACCCATTCTTTATTCACAAGAGGTTGAGCCGTGCTTGTGCTGGTAGCAGTTTGATCAATGACAGACGATCCTAATGAAGAACAAGGCCCGGAAGTTGGAGCAGTGGTTGGCCCAGATGTTACGGTTGGGGTTGCCCCTGGAGGCTGGGTGGGGGTAGCTGTTGAAAAAAAGTTAACATCTCCAATAAAAGACCGTTTTAACTGAACATTATTCCAACCCACAAAAGTGCCAGCGCCGATAAACTTTTTGTCAGGGAAGTACTCCATGTTATTAGTTTCAATAACTAGATCGCCGTCAGCGATAAAAACTCCTTCCACATTAGCATTAACTGCTCCTGGTAAAGCAAAACCTCTGGTCTGAGCTACAGAACTTAAAGCATAACCAACACTCGGAGAGATAATAATATCTTGCTTAACAATAAAAGCCAAATAACTACCAAGATTAGCACGAATTATTCTGCCACTGTCTTCAGTCTCGGTAGAGCTAGAATCAATAATCAAGTTACCATTAACAAAAACAACAACTTGTTCACCTGCATTAACAATCCAAGAATGAGTCTCGTTAATCTCTAAATCTCCATTATAAAAAAACACATTTAACTCATCTTTAGACAGAGCTGGTTTATTACCATTGGCTAATATTTTATCCTTATACTTATAACCAAACTTATTATAAAAATAACTGTAATCTTGTTTAGGTAATCTAAAGTTGGTGTCTCTTGCATTACCAGCATAAGACTGTTCTCTCTCGGTAACGATAATGTTGTGAATTAAAGCATCAGGATCACTAGAGTAAGAAGTTCTGATCAGGCCACCAGCAGTGATAGGAAAACCCGGGGTGTTTTGGACACCATTAGCAAAAGGAAGCCAAGTTATCAGGGCTGGTCGACAGTTGTTTGCCAAGATGCAAGGACCACCTCGATTGTAAAACGGAATATAAGAACTGATCAATGATTGAGCATAAAGGTTGCCACCAACCGCTTGAAACCAAGGTATAGAAGTTGGAGTGGGAGTAGGGGTAGGGGTAGGGGTGGGGGTTGCGGTTGGTCTTGGTGTTGAGGTTGCCGTAGGTCTTGGGGTTGAGGTAGGAGTCACTCCTGGTGGTGAGGTAGGGATAGGACTGGGACTGGGGGTTGGAGTGGGACTGGGGGTTGGGGTAGGGGTTACTCCAGGAGGTAGGGTAGGGCAAGGGAAAGAAATACTATCATGACAATAAGACGAAACACTGTGCTGATTATTAAACCTGGCATTTACTCTTGAATTAGGCCAGCCATTAATCGTCCATTTTTTGGTTGACGAGATAGGTTCATACTCGCTCGGTTCTGAACCCTCTCCCTCGTTCCAGAATTTCATGCCTGTTGCTCCTTCAGGAAAGTCAGATAAATCTACCACCAGTTTGTCTGTACAACTCGCACCAGAATTGATCGTTATCGAGCAGGACAAGGTCGGGATTGGGGAAGGGGTGGGAGTGGGAGCGGGCGTACTCAGGGTGATACAGTTATGACCACAGATACCTGCAATGATCTGACATCTAGTCCACGGCCCTTCGGCACCAATGCCATCACTTACCCTGAACTCTCGATCGCAACAAGCATTCCAGGGACAGTTGTCACTATGACCAGAAATATAATTATTAAAGCAATATTCTCCTGGTTTTCTACCAGTGGTATCCCATAGGTAAGTCCCTTTCTTGACCCCTTTTGAAAAATACTGAGTGGTTCCACCAGCAGTCAAAGGAAAGTCACCATCAGAGCTAACAACTGACCAGTTTGATACTGGCAAGGAAAGCGCCTCTGGTGCTCCAGGAAGTGTAAAAGCCTCAACTGTTTTATTATCAAAACAGCTGGTCTTCCACCCAGGGTGCACATACATTTCCAGTGTGACCTTTTGACCAATAACTGCCGTCTGAGGTAGTTTAATCTCGGTCCAGCCATCACAAGCTTTTGGATCAGCGTTGCTACCACCAATATGACAGATCGCGGGCGCAGAAGTGGGAACAGGCGTGGTGGGGCCAGCGGTGGGGGTAGAGCCTCCACTCCAAGTCCAACACCAATCCTGATAGTTTACGAGAACCGCCCCTGCTGTACATTCAGTTGTGCGCACGCAAGTGCCTCCATTCAGAGAACAGCAACCATCTACAGCACAGTTCTGACAAGTAGTTCTTGCTCCGGTTAAAGTATCTCCAGGGCTTGGTCCGCCTGAGCCGTCAAGATCATTATATTTACAACAGGTTTTATAGTGGTATCCATTTTGGCAACCTGTGCTAGGACAACCTCCTGCATTACAGTTGCCTGCCAAGATCACGCCAGTGGTATTAGTGCCAGCTGTAACTGTTCCTCCGCATGCTCCTGCTACATTTCCCACTCTGGAGTCTTCGCACCTATCTCCAGAGCTACATTCGCTATATATATAAAGCCACCTGCCTGGGCAATAACCTGGAACAACTGGAAGTGGTCTAGTGCATACTCCATTAAATTTATAAAGCCAACCTCCTGTCCTGCCCAAACAAATATCTGGTTGTTGACCTTCGCACTCGTTACCTACAGCAATACAGTTACAGTCTGTGGAATCAGCACAAGAAACAATGCTGTCCAGATCAATACAACCAAGATCCTGGCAATTGCTCAAGCCTCTGTTAAGGCAGTTAAAATAAGACTGATCGTCTGGGCAATGCCAGTTCACAGCAAAAACTAACTTTACACCTTTAAAACAAGAAAGGAGTAAAACAAGAGTTAAGATAAAAACAGTTTTTTTTATTCTCATTTGATCGGTCCAAGCTTGATAACAGAGTAATTATCTAAAAAACTGATGCCTTCAGGATGTATCTCTGCCACAATCTCACCTGCCTTTACCTCTTGCAATTCAGCAACATTGCCTCTTAGTAAGTAGGCTTTATTTGCCAATAGACCCATTGTGCCAAGTTCCTCGTTTTCAAAGGTAAGTGAGTAGACCACTCCTAGATGCTGGTTCTCAAAGTTAATGTTGGTGTGTGAGGAGAATAAGAACTTACCATCAAACGGAGCAGTAATCTTTTGTGAGTTTTTAAGCTTAAAGGCTTGGCCTGCTAACTCTCCTTGCCATTGATTCTTTTCATACCTTTTACCAGTCAAACACACTGATTTGTTAGCAAACGGGCAGTATTTTGTTTTAGGTAAGTAATAACCTAAGTAAAAACCAACCCCAAGGATAATAAGTATCAAAAAGGACAACAGAGGTAATAAAAAGGTCTTTGAGTTAAAAGATTGGGTGTTTAACATCACCTCTTATAATAACAAAAAAACAACAGTGCGTGTCAACGAGATGGAACCTCTTTTATTGCTCAAGATACAAGATCCGACCGTTAGGGTCTTTGGCAAAGGTGTCTAAGGTCATCCGGTTCAGTTTATCATCAAAATTAGGTCTTCCAACAAAAGAGATACAACCGGTCTTGATAGCAAGGAGTACTTGACCAAGTTTAGCCATCTCTCCAGTTCGATCTATCTGGAGCTCATCTAGGTCCATAGTTCTATATTGCTGAAATCCGGAGCTCATAGCAATAACAGCCGTTGGCTCCATTACAGTATTTATACTATCAAAATAAATTACCTGTAGCGGATAGCTAGGATTTGCCTGGCCTTCCTTTAGATAAGGATAAAATATATTAACCCGATCGGTTGCCTCTTTAAACTCAAAGAAAGCTAATAGAACATAGGGATAATTCAGTTCGTCTTCAGTTAAGATAACCTCAAACTTATCTACCTTGGTAACATCACAGAACAAGATCTTGGGTTGACCA
>CAZCXA010000020.1:0-18143 GCA_964502565.1 uncultured Pseudomonadales bacterium | reverse complement strand
TATAATACTTTCAGAATATGCTAGCTCGTCCCATCCATCTTGAAGAAAAAAATCTCTATAACAGCGCTGTTGATCATCCGCTCCAAACCTGGGAATGGGGTGAGTTTCGTCAACAAACCAATAAAAAACTGGAGCGAGTGGGTTTTTTTCAAGACGGTAAGATTAAACATGGTCTGCAAGTTACCTTTCACCCGATCCCTAAACTTAATCAATACTCGATTGGTTACTGTCCCCGTGCTTTTGAGCCAAACGAGGAACAACTCGCAATCTTAAAAGAACTGGGGCAACAACATAACGCGGTTTATATTAAACTTGAGCCAGATATTGCTCTACCCATTGAACAAAGATCAGAGTTTAAACCTTTGATTGAGTTTTTACTTGATAACAACTGTCAAGCTGGCAAGCCTTTTTTTGCTGAAAACACCTTTCAACTTGATCTAACACGATCTAAAGAAGAACTCTTAGCCAATCTTAAAAGCAAAACTCGCTACAATGTTAACATTGCCCAAAAAAAAGGTGTTAAGATTGTCGAGGATAACTCGCGTCAGGGGTTGGAGATCTACTTAGATATATTAAAAGAAACCACCAAACGACAACAGTTCTATCTGCACACTCCAGAATACTTTATAAAAATGTGGGAGCTGTTTCGCGATACTGATATGATTCATATTTTTCATGCTTACTTTGATAACACGCCGATCGTTTCCTGGATTATGTTTAAATGGGGTCAGACGGTTTATTATCCATATGGAGCTTCTCGTGATCTGCACCGAGACGTCATGGCTAGCAACTTAATGATGTGGGAGATGATACTCTGGGCAAAAGACCAAGGAGCGAAAATCTTTGATATGTGGGGTTGTTTAGGCCTTGATCCCAAGCAGACAGACCCCTGGTTTGGCTTTCATCGTTTTAAGGAAGGATATGGTGGACAGTTGATGCAGTTTGTTGGCACGTTTGATTTGGTACTCCAGCAACCTCAATATAAACTGGTAAAATTGGCCGATGATATTAGGTGGAGGTTGTTAAGAGCAAAAAGCAAGATTGGACTATAAACTCGAAACTCGTTAAACTCGTTGTTTAATAAACATAATTCTGAAATTTAAAAAAACTATTAATTATTATTTCATAACATGAACAATCAAGGTTTTAATCGAATCATGCTAAAAATTGGCGGAGAGTCCTTACTAGGAACCAGAGAATATGGTATCGACCCTGACGCAGCTCATGATATTGCTAAAAAAATCAAGGATATTTATATTAAACATGTCCAGATCGCGATCGTGATTGGCGGAGGCAACATCTTCCGTGGTGTAGCAGGTGCACAAAAAGGTATGGACCGCGCCACTGCCGATTACATGGGCATGCTTGCCACGGTCATGAACGGCTTGGCTCTACAAGATGCTCTTGAGGGAGCAGGTATTCCCAGTCGTCTACAGTCCGCCCTTGATATGCCAGCGGTAGCTGAACCATTCATCCGCCGGAAAGCCATCCGCCACATGGAAAAAGGCAGAGTCTTAATTCTAGCTGCTGGCACCGGCATGCCGTATGTTACCACTGACACTGGCGCTGCTTTGCACGCGCTAGAACTTCACTGCGATGTTTTAATGAAGGCCACCAAGGTTGACGGCATTTATGACAAAGATCCTGAAAAATATAAAGACGCCAAACGCTATAAAACCTTAACTTATCAAGATGCTATTGAAAACGAGTCAATTCAGGTTATGGACACTGCAGCCCTGGCCATGGTTAAAGAAAATGGCATGCCGGTTATGGTCTTTAAGCTGTTTGAGGGCAATAACCTAGAAAAAGCTGTTGACGGAAAGGATGTTGGCACTTACATGAGTAGTGATAGTAAAACCGAGCTAGTTAGGAAATAAAAATCTTAAAAATTACTCGCAATACTTATGGAAAACAAATTTGCCATTAACGGCTTTGGTCGTATCGGTCGCACTAGTTTTCGCCTTTGGTGGACACAATACCGCCATGACCTAAAACTAGTTGCCATTAACACCTCTGGCTCTATGCCTCTCAAAGACTGGGTTCATCTATTAAAAAATGACAGTAGCTACGGTCATTTTGATCCAGGCATCACTTTTGAAGAACAACAAAACAACAAGGAAGCAACTGATGAAAATCCTGTTTTGGGGACGCTTAAATGCAAGGAACATACCATCACTGTCTTGGCTCAAAAAGATCCGGCAAAAATCCCGTGGGAAAAACTAGAGGTTGAGATAGTGTTAGAAGCAACCGGCAAGTTTTTAACACAAGAAGATGCTGGCTTACATCTCCAAGCAGGAGCAAAAAAAGTATTACTCTCAGCGCCTGGAAAAAGCGAGGGTATCAGCACCTCAGTGCTTGGAGTTAACGAGTTTGATCATTCATGCAAGATTCTCTCAAACGCCTCCTGCACCACCAACTGCGTGGCACCAGTCGTTCAAGTTTTACAGGAAAAACTAGGCATTAAAAAAGCCTTATTGAGCACTATTCATGCTTATACAGATGATCAAAACTTGATAGACAACTCTCATAAAGATCTGCGCAGGGCAAGGGCAGCCGCGGTAAACATCATCCCTACCAGCACCGGCGCAGCTAAAGCCACTACCGAGATTATACCTCAGCTTAAAGGCTTGTTTGATGGCGTAGCGCTAAGAGTACCGGTTTTAACCGGTTCTTTAGCTGATATCACTTTTGTTGCTTCTAGAAAAACTTCTGTTGAAGAGGTTAATCAAGTTATTACTCAAGAAGCAGAATCAGAACGCTGGCGCGGAATACTGGCGGTGACTAACGAGCCACTAGTTTCCAGTGATATTGTGGGGCGCAACGAAGCCTCGATTGTTGATCTGGGATTAACCCAGGTGATTGGCAATGATTTAGTTAAGGTTGTCAGTTGGTATGATAATGAGTGGGGTTATTGCGCGCGCTTGATGGATCAACTAAAAAAACTTTGAAAAAGCTAAAAAAGCTCTAACTCTAATATTTTCTGCCCAGAGTCTTGCTTGCTATTCACTCTATTCTTATGGCAACTCTTTTGCACACTGCTGACATTCATTTGCAAGAATATGCTGATGAACGCTGGCAGGCACTTGAAACTCTACTAAACATTGCCACCAAGCTTAAGGTGGACGCAGTTACTATCAGTGGTGATCTGTTTGATCAAGATATAAATGCTCACAACTTGCGCGACAAACTCAGATCACTCTTTTCTAAACAAGAATTTCAAGTCATTATCTTACCTGGTAATCATGACCTTTATTCATTTGAGGCAGGCTTATATTTTGGAGATAACGTTATCATCTTATCTGATATCAATCAGCAGGTTCAGCTTGACGCTAAAACCATTATTACCGGCATTCCTTTTGAGCCATTAACCGCTGAAGAACTTTTTCAAAAAATTCAACTCATTAATACTCGTTTAGATCCTGAGTTAACAAACATCTTACTTTTTCATGGTGAGTTAACCGATATCTTCTTTAATAGCTCTGATTTTGGAGATGAGGGTCAAAAGCGTTATCTTCCTCTCAAGCTAAACTTTTTAGCCGAGACCAATCTTGATTATCTGTTGGCTGGCCATTTTCATACCAGGTTTCATCTCAAACGTCTGCCTAACCAAAGAATGAAACAAGGTGGCTTCTTTGTCTATCCTGGATCTCCAGTGTCCATCACTACCAAAGAGATAGGCATTCGAAAAGTTGCTCTGATCAAGCCTCAGCAAACTCCCCAAGAAATAAAACTGGACAGCCATCATTATCAACAACTTAATCTACAGTTAACTCCAAGTGATGATCACGCGGTCTTAGCAAACCTTGAAAAAGAGCTGAAAGGCTTGGATAAAAACACCACTGGGTTGTGTCGGGTATCAGGTTTTTTTGATCAAACAAAACTTAAACTAACCGAGCAGGAGCTTAAAGCCAAGCTTGACAATCTAATGACAAAACATAACGCACTGATGACAGAAGAGGATTTTTCTGCAAAAGATATTGGCTCGATTCTAGATAGTGGCTTGTATCAAGCCTTTAATCAGGAGTTAGCCCAAACCAAACTTGCTAAAAACCAACAGCAAGCCTTAACCGAGAAGCTGGTTAAGGCTCTCATCCAGGTCAACTCATAAGAATTTTTCTAGTTATTTATGAAATTAACCCAGCTTTTTATCAAGAATTACGGACCTCTCAATAATAAAGAATACCGATTTAAACCAGGTTTTAATCTGGTTTTTGGGTTTAATGAACAAGGGAAAAGTTTAACTTTTGATGTTTTGGTTAAACTACTCCTGGGAAAAAGCAGTAAAAAGTTTGATCAGATTGACCGCGTCAGTGATGATCCAGGGCAGTTCGGCGGTTTTGTTACTTTAGAGATGGAGCAAGACGGTAAGATTATAACTAAAAAACTGCAAGGTAAACCAAACCTGACTGATTTACTCGGATTAACCGCAGACGAGTGTCAAAACTTATTTTTTGTCAGAAACAGTGATCTATCCATTGGTCATGACTCAACCGATCAAGACAACTTTTACACAAACTTAACCGACCGACTCACCGGACTTAAAGCCCAAGAAATCCTGCAAGTAAAAAAACAGCTCAGGGAAATTGCACAACTCACTGACAAAACCGACCAATTTCAAAACACGCAAGAAAATTTACTTCTAGGACAGCGAGTTGATCAAGCTAAAAGATTGCTGGCACCAGAGGGTAAGATTGCTCAACTTATTAACCAAGACAAACAACAACATTGGTCAGAAATGGAGAATCAACAGCTCCTCCTACGCCAGCAACTCAGTGCCATCAATCAACAACTAAACCAGTTGGCCATTGCCAGACAGCTTCAAGAATATCAAGCTTTATCAGGTAAGCTGAAACAGATTAAACAGCTTTTGCAAAGACTGGAGCCGTTCTCAACCATTAGCCAAGATGAGTTAGATAACTATCGTTCTTATCAGCAAAATCTGGAAACTCTTGAGGAAACTGAAACTGAGCTTAAACTAGAGCTTAAAACAAAAACTCAAGAGTTAAAACAGTTAAATCAACAACTAACAACTGTCAATAAAAAAATTAAACAGCTCGAGCAAGCTCAACAAGAAGTAGAAAATCAAGTTCAGCCAGAATTGGTCCAGTTTGCTAAAAGATCGTCTCAGGCCAAAGCTCAACAACAAAAACCTTGGCAAATAGGCTCGCTAATCAGTAGTGGTTTAATGGTGGTTGGGTTATTAGTTTATCTGCTTCAACCATCAACCTTAATCTCGATTTTATTAGGCATCTTCTTTATCACCACCTTTGGCTCAAGCCTTAAATATTTTTTACATATTCAACAGCA
The DNA here is from genome assembly GCA_964502565.1 of uncultured Pseudomonadales bacterium. Taxonomy (GTDB): domain Bacteria; phylum Patescibacteriota; class Microgenomatia; order UBA1400; family PJMF01; genus CAYVBW01. Next base: position 12,836 of record CAZCXA010000020.1, on the reverse strand, counting down.
AAACAAGCTGGATGCACAGCTTGAGCAGATCAAGCTGGAGTTAGCAAAATTCGGTATTAATGGCCAAAATGTTGAGGAGATTGTTAAAAAAGTGCAAGATTTTAGACAAGAGTTTCAGCAGATAACTCAAGAGCAGTCTTCGCTAACAGTTAAAAAAGATCAGTTAGAAGATGACATAACTCAACTCAAAGATAACAAACTTGCCTCTATTAAAGAAAAAAAGAGTCAAACTTTACAAAAAATTGATCAAGTTAAGAACATCTGTCAGTTAGAAACCTTGGCGGAACTAAGAAAAAAATTAACCGAGAAACAAGATCTAAACACTGAGTTACAAAAATTAACAGTTCTAGTTGGTGAAAAACTTGGTAAAGCCGAGGCTAACAGTCACGGCTTAAAGTTTTGGCAGACTCAGCTGGAAGAAAAAAGACCAATCTTTTTTGAGGATCAATCCATCAAAAATCATTCATCTTCTCAAAACAAACCACCCACCCAACTCAAGTATGATCTAAAACTTGAACAAAAACTAGTTAATAATCAGGAAAAAACACAAGAGCGGTTGGACCAACTTACTCAAAAGTTACTTGGTTTTAAAACCGAGCTACAAGAACTACAAAGAGAGTTTAATCAGGCGCTAAAAGATCGTCATGAATCAATAATCTGCGAAACCATGACTGACTTAATTCAGATAAAAACCGAGTTACAGGAGTTTATCAATCATCATCAGCAGGAACGCAGTCAAGTTTTAACCGTGATTGGGTTGTTAGAAAAGATTGAACAGAAAGAAAAGGCTAAGGTGACTCAACTCTTTGGTAAGGATAGTGTCATCAGCCAAGATTTTGCCGAGATCACCAACCATAAGTATGATCAGGTGGTTTTTGACCAGCTCAGCAGTCAAGTAAAGGTCAGATTAGCTCATGATCAGCAGTATTACTCTGCTGACAAACTCTCTGCCGGTAGTTATGATCAACTGTATTTTACGATTCGTGTTGGCTTAGGTCAAAAACTGCTTGGGAAAGAGCAGGGGTTTTTCCTTTTAGATGATCCATTTTTAAAATCAGACCAAAAACGGTTGAAAAAACAGCTAGACATCTTGATAAATTTAGTCAAGAGAGGCTGGCAGGTGGTTTATTTTTCAGCTAAAGATGAGGTCAGGGATTATTTAGAGGATAAAGTCGAGCAGATGATTCAAGTAAGCTTAGATTCATAAATCCTGTGGTATAATGCCTCCGCTTGACTAAAAACTTGAATTTTAACTCTAGTAATTAATAATATAGTAAAAGCTATTAGTAACTATCAATCAATCAGAAAAACAATCGTGGCAAAACAGACAAGCGCTAAAAAAATAACAAAAAAAACAACTAAAAAAAATACTGCCCAACCCAATCAAACTCTAGCTGAACAAGAAAAAGAGCTAAAAAAAATGATTGCTGAGAATGACTCGGTTGAGCTCAAGTTTGCTTGGCAAGAAATAAACCCTCTTTATGTTAAAGAGTTGAAAAAATTAGCTAAAAATCTTAAGCTAAAAGGTTTTCGCAAAGGCTGTGCACCTCCAGAATTAGCTGCTAAAGAGATCAGCCCAGAAAAAGTCGTTGATGCAGTACTACGACGAGTTTTGCCCAAGGCCTACGAGAAAACCATTAAAGAGGGTAACTATACTCCTTTGAGCGATCCAGAGTTTCAGGCAATCAGCCTCAATAAAGACAATGACTGGATTATCAAGGCCAGCTTTGCTCAAAAACCAAAATTCACGCTGGGAAACTGGAAAAAAGTTGTTGATCAAGCAAAGAAAAAGGCTTTACAGGAAATTGAAAAACATAACAAAAAGATTACTGCTGAAACACAACTAAAAAAAGCGTCAACCACTAAACAAACCAACACTAAAACTCGGTCTCAACCTCGACCCCAAGCACAACAACCGCTTAGTCCTCAACAGCAAAAAGAGGCTATTATTCAAGCAGTTTTAGGTAGTTTGGCTGAGCAGATCAAGCCCGCCATTCCCTTGCTACTGATTCAGCAGAATACTCGTCAAGAGCTAGACAACTTTCTTAAGCAACTCAAGCAACTTAATGTCAAGCTAGAGGAGTTTCTAAAAGCCAGAAACATGACTCAAGACCAACTAACCATGGAGATGTTTTTGCAAAGTCTAAACAAGTTGCAGGTAGAGTTTATCATCAACGCCATTGCTGAACAAGAAAAGATTAAAGCCGAAGACAAGGATGTTGAGGCAAGAATTAAAACAATCGAGGACGAAGACACTAAGAAAAAAGTTGAACAAGACATGCAATACCAAAGTTATCTAAGGGCGGTTATTGCTAAGCAAAAAGTGCTGGATTTTTTAGTACAAGATTAAAATTAAATTGACTTTCCTGCCTTAAAAGCCTATAATATATGTTATAGGAAATAATCATGGATCCATTTAACTCCAATCGGGCAACCAGTCAAAGATACTCTCACAACTCTCCGCAAGATTTGTTTGCTAGAGCGTTGGCTGAGTTGGAAAAGAACTCCTCAGGACAAAAAGCTAAAAAAAATAAGCCTCTCCAAACTCATAAGGCAGGCGAGATTTTTAATGCTGACCAGTTAAAAAACTCTGGTCAAGTTTCAGTTGGCCAAAGTCTGGATCAAGATCAACCCAATCAGGCCAAAAACTTGTTTCGGGAAATGATAAAGTCTGAGAATGAAAATCGAAAGAGAGGTGTGGCACGACACCAAGAAGCTAACCCGATTAGTGAGCATAAGGTTTTTGATCTCAGATCAAAGCAAAATACTGAAAGAATCAATCTGATTAGAGGAGAACTAGATAAACTGATGAACAACATGCCTGCCTCACACAATGAGGTTGAGTTAGCTGTTACTCAAGATGTGGTCGCGGTTGGTTTAACAGGTAGTTATCATGAAAACTTTTTTGAAAAGTTAAAACAAGGAATCATCTTGTTAAGGCAGAGGGCACACAGCGCTCGAACCTGGGCAAAACAAGAAAGATTAAAACAGGCTAGAAAAAGAAGAAAGTATGGTTTAGATTTTGCTGACAACGAAACCAAGGCTGTCCATGATTCATTTCACCATGAGAGAAGCATGTCTCTTGGAGCATAGTCAAGGTTAAAATGGTTGCCATTTTCCAGTTGGTAGAACAAGAGATTTTTAATATAATGTGACAGACCTTATCACAGGGCAGTTAGCTCAGCTGGTTAGAGCGTTACGTTGACATCGTAAAGGTCACTGGTTCGAGTCCAGTACTGCCCACGGTTTCCTCACTAAAAAAACCTTCCAGATTAAACAAACATTTCTTTTTTTTCATATTGCACACACTTCACCAATTGTGCTAGCATGATTTTACAGAAAAAGCTAAGCTTGAGTACGATGAAGTAGGGTGCAACTCCCTCACTGACGCGCAACGGTTAAAGTCCGATCTCGTACAAAACTCACCTCTCCGGGAAAAGCTCGCGCTCGGCATTTTTCTATATTCTTGTTGCATAATTTAGTAATTTTTTTAGTAGAAGGGTTTCTTCATGCACCGTCAAATAAAAAAACGTAATGGGCAAATTGTCCCTTTTGAACAAACAAAAATTCAACAAGCAATTGCCAAAGCTGGCAAGGCAACTAAAGAGTTTGCTGAAAAAGAAGCTCGAGAGTTAACTCAAAAAATCCTCACTCGGCTCAAGAAGATAAATCCAGATGAAGTTCTGACAGTGGAAGAAATTCAAGATACGGTTGAGGACGTTTTATTGGCTTCACGGTTTAAAGCCACTGCCAAAGCCTACATCCTCTATCGTGATCAGCATAAACAGATCAGAGAAATTACTGACAAGCTAAACAACGGTTTGGTAGATAAGTATCTTAATCAAACTGACTGGAAGGTTAAAGAAAACAGCAACATGACTTATTCTTTGCAGGGACTGAATAATTATGTTGCCAGTGAGATTAGTAAAAATTATTGGTTGAATCGAGTTTATCCGCACAATATCCGCCAAGCTCACCTCAAGGGTGATTTTCATATTCATGACCTTAACAGCTTGTCAGTTTACTGCGTGGGTTGGGATTTACTTGACTTGCTTTTGCAAGGTTTTACCGGTGTTGAAGGCAAGATATCCAGCAAGCCACCAAAGCATTTTAGAGCCGCCTTGGGTCAAGTGGTAAACTTTTTTTACACCTTGCAGGGTGAGGCCGCTGGTGCACAAGCTTTTAGTAATTTTGATACTTTATTAGCGCCCTTTATCCGCTATGACAAACTTAAATACTCAGAGGTAAAACAAGCCCTGCAGGAATTTATGTTTAACGTTAATGTGCCAACTCGGGTGGGTTTTCAAACACCGTTTACCAATGTCACTCTTGACCTCAAGGTACCAAGGTTTTACGCTAAACAACCCGTCATTATTGGTGGACAGCCTCAAAAGGAAACCTATCAAGAGTTTCAAAAAGAGATGGACCTGTTTAACCAGGCCTTCTTAGAGATCATGACTGAGGGCGATGCCAACGGTCGGGTTTTTACCTTCCCGATCCCGACTTTTAACATCACTAAAGATTTTGACTGGGAGGCAAAAAATAATGATCTGCTCTGGCGAGTCACTGGCAAATATGGTTTGCCTTATTTCTCCAACTTTATTAACTCTGATATGGACCCTGAGGATGCACGCTCGATGTGTTGCCGTTTGCGCATTGACAATCGTCAACTGGCCAAACCCTTAAAAAAACGCGGTGGTGGTTTGTTTGGCGCTAATCCTTTGACCGGCTCGATTGGAGTGGTGACCTTAAACTTGCCTCGTATTGGTTATCAAGCAAAAAACAAAAAAGAGTTTTTTAACCAGCTCAAGGAGATCACCTTACTCGCCAAGGATAGCTTAGAGCTCAAAAGAAAAATCTTGGAAAAGTTTACTAAAAATAATCTCTATCCTTACACCAAGTTTTATTTAAGAAATATTAAAGAACGTGATGGGGTCTTCTGGAAAAATCATTTTTCTACCATTGGTATAGTTGGCATGAATGAAGCAGTAGAGAACCTGTATGGTGTTGATATTGCTACTGCCAAAGGTAACAAGTTTGCTAATGAGGTGCTGGAGTTTCTCAATCAACAACTAGCCGAGTTTCAAGCTGAAACCGGTAATAATTATAACCTAGAAGCCACTCCAGCCGAAGGCACAACCTACCGACTGGCTCTGCTGGACCAGGAAAAATATCCAGATTTAATCTTTGCTAATGGGAGGGGTAAGGAGGTTAAATCACCCTTTTACACCAACTCCACTCATCTGCCGGTTAATCACACCGATGATATTTTCGAGATGTTGGACCTGCAAGATGGTCTGCAAACAAAATATACTGGTGGCACCGTGGTTCATCTGTTTTTAGGTGAAAAGGTTGAGAATGGCCAAACAGTTAAAAATTTAATCAAAAAAATCTGTGAAAACTATCGATTACCATATTTTACACTGAGTCCCACCTTTAGCATTTGCGCTGAGCATGGATATTTATCAGGAGAGGTAGAGGTCTGCGACAAGTGTGGTAATGCTTGCGAGGTTTATTCTAGAATCGTGGGCTACTTACGACCTGTCAAACAATGGAACGATGGTAAAAAAGCTGAGTTTCAGTTGCGCAAGCTATATCAGAATATTTAAATAGGTCTAAACATCATGAGAATCGGTGGCTTGCAAAAATTTTCTTTAATTGATTATCCTGGTAAAACCTGCGCCATCATCTTTACCCAAGGCTGTAATTTTTGTTGTCGCTATTGTCACAACCCAGAACTGGTGCTGCCTAACCAGTATACAGAACCTATTCCTGAAAAAAAGATTATCCAGTTTTTGACTAGCAGACAAGGTCAGCTCGATGCTGTCACGATCACTGGTGGTGAGCCAACTCTGCACTCTGATTTAATCGCCTTTATCAAGCAAGTTAAAAACCTAGGATTTTTAATTAAGCTGGATAGCAATGGTACCAATGCCCAAGTTATACAACAACTGATTGAACAAAAACTGGTGGATTATCTAGCTATGGATATTAAGGCTCCTCTGGAAAAATATGAAAAGATTGTTGGCTCAGCCGTTTCTGTAGAAAAGATTAAAACAAGCATCAACTTAATTATCAATTCTGGCATCAATCATGAGTTTCGCACTACCATTGTTAAAAGTTTGACCAGTTTTGATGATCTGACGCAGATTGCTCAAACAATTACCGGTGCCAAACAGTATTTTTTGCAAAGATTTATTCCAAGCAAACTGATTGACGACAAGCTCGTGACTGAGGAGTCTTATACTCAGCAGGAGTTAGAAAAGTTGGCCAAAAAACTGAAAAAGTATGTAAAAAACTGTGGAGTAAGGTAAAAAAACCTTAACTTTAAATTTACGCTTTTAATTTTTTCCTTTTTAATGCTATAATTGCTCCTCAATAATAATTATTTAATCAATCTATAGTGAGCAGTTATAGCCAACAAAATAGAAATAACCTAAGAATTATAGCTAATCATCAAATTCGGGCAGATCAGCTCAGAGTGCTTGATGAGCAAAACAAATCAATTGGGGTGATATCTCTCAGAGAAGCTTTGACCCAGGCCAATGAACAAAAAAAAGACTTAGTGCTGATCACGGCTCAGGCCAATCCACCAGTTGCAAAAATTATAGAGTTATCAAAGTTTAAGTATCAACAACAGCGCAAACTGGCCAAGGCTCGTAAAAAAAACAGAACACAAGATTTAAAAGAGGTCAGACTTTCCATGTTTATGGGAGATGGTGACCTACAGTCAAAAAAAAGAAAGATCAAACAGTTTTTAAAGGATGGAGATAAAGTCAGGCTTAACTTGCTGTTTAAAGGCAGAGAGGTAACAAAAAAAGAGTTTGCTTACGAGTTGTTTAATCAAGTTATTAATGAAGTTCTTGAAGAAAAAATTGGCACGGTAGAAACTCAACCAAAGATTATTGGCAAAAAGTTAATGGCGCAGATAACTCCAGTGTAAAAATAACTCGATAGCTGTAACTAAAAGAACTTGATTCTAGTAGATCTTGATATTTATTTTTAACATCAAAAAACAATAATTTTTACCAGGTGGCAAAAACATAAAAACCAGATTTAAACTCATAAGTAAGTAAACAATCTCATGAAAAAAAATAAACCTAAAACCAGAAAATCAGCCAGTCGTAGATTTAAAGTTACCGCGACCGGTAAAATCATGCGTCGAGTTCAAAACTCTAGACACTTAAGAATAAAAAAAAGCAAACGAGCCAAGCGTCGCTATCGCCAGTATGTTGAGGTTGATGGTAAATATGCCAAAAAAATTAAACAGATGTTTGGTTTGGCTTAACTAATTTTACAAAGGACTTATTATGGCAAGATCAAGAACCAGCACCATTCGTAGAATAAAACATAAAAAGATATTAAAACTCGCTAAGGGTTTTCGCGCCTCAAACAGCAGACTTTATAAAAGAGCGCATGAGGCAGTCCTGCACTCAGGTCAATATGCTTATGACGGTCGAAAATTACGCAAAAGAGATATGCGCAAGTTATGGATTATGCGCATTAATGCCGGGCTAAAAACCGTTAATCCTGAATTTAAGTATTCTCGCTTTATTAAAGCTTTAAAAGACAACCAGATCGAGCTCAACCGAAAAATGCTTGCAGAAATGGTTGTGACTGATATGGATGCATTTAAGACTGTGGTTAGTCAGGCGGGATTAAAATAATAAAATTAATTTTTTTAGAATAAAAAAAACCCGCCTTAATCAGCGGGTTTTTTAATCTCATTTTCAACTTTTGAGTACTTGATGTTACAATATTTTTATGCCAAAAACTGATTCTACAAGTACCAAGGCTTTATTAAACAATCAAGCTCAACCTATCTCTTCTCAACTTCAAGCTTTTACTGATGAGGCAGATCAAATCAAAAAACAGATTAGGCAAGAAACTCTTAACCAAGAAGAGCTTCAGCAAAAATATCTTGGTAAAAACGGAGTTTTTACCCAACTTAGCAAAAAGATTACCAGATTTTCTCAAGCAGAACGACGCACTGCTGGTCAACTGTTAAATCATCTTAAGCTGGATTTAACCAATTATATTGCCGAGCTAGTTGAGCAAGCAAAAGATCCTGGTTCTCAACAAAAGATTGATCTAACCCTACCTGGCATTAAACCTAAAGTTGGCCATGTTCATCCCATTTCTCAGGCCATTAACGAGATCTCGCACATCTTTGAAAAAATCGGTTTTATCAGAGTCAGATATCCAGAGGTTGATTGGGACTGGTATGCGTTTGAAAGCCTAAACATGCCTCAGAAACATCCTGCGCGAGACGAGTGGGAAACTTTTTTTGTAGACCAACCACCCCATCCTGAAAAAGGCAAGGTCGTCCTCACTCCCCACACCTCAAATGGACAAGTGAGAGAGATGCAAAGAGTAGGGGAGCCACCAATGAGAATGATCAACATTGCTCGATGCTATCGCCGTCAACAAGACGTGACCCATACCCAAATGTTTCATCAATTTGAAGGCATGGTAATTGATAAAGATATTAATATTCAACATCTCAAAGGAACAATCGAGTATTTTGCTAAAGAATTTTATGGACCAGAAGCCAAAAGTCGCATCCGTCCTTTTCATTTTAAGTTTACCGAGCCGTCTTTTGAGGTGGACTTTAGCTGTCATCTGTGCCAAGGCACTGGCTATTTAAAGGATGAGTCTGGCAAAAAACAAAAGTGTGGTTTTTGCAAATCAGGCTGGCACGAGGTTGGTGGGGCAGGCATGATTCATCCCAATGTGCTTAAGGCTGGCGGAGTTGACCCTAACAAATATACAGGCTTTGCTTTTGGCTGGGGTGTTGAGCGCACCTACACTTTAAGAAAAGGTTTAAATATTGATGACATCAGGTTGTTATATAGCGCTGAGTTAAATTTTTTAGAGCAGTTTTAATTGCCAGTCTGTTTGTTTGAGTTCTAACTTACTTAAAACCTTTATTTTTGAATTTTTGATAATATGAACATCTCGATTCCACATCAATGGCTTTTAGACCATCTTAAAACCAAGGCTAAACCTCAAGAAATTCAGGAGTTTTTGTCTTTATCAGGACCCAGTGTAGAGAAGGTGGAAGAGATCGAGAATGACTTGGTTTATGATATCGAGGTCACCACCAACCGTGTGGATAACCTAAGCGTGCGTGGCATTGCCCGCGAGGCATCAGTCATCCTGAACCATTATGATCTGCCAGCAGAACTCAAGCCCCTGAAGTTAAAAGAGAGTCTAAAGCTCACTGCTAAAAGCTTACCCTTACCAGTCATTAATAATGACCCCAAACTTTGTCAACGCATTGTTTGCGTAGTCTTATCAAATGTTAAACAAAAAGCCACGCCAAGATGGATGGCCAAACGATTAACCCAAGCCGGTTTTCAAGTTCATCATAGCTTGATCGATATTACGAATTACGTGACTCATGATCTAGGCCATCCCTGTCATGCTTTTGACTATGACAAGATTATGGAACTGGGTGGAGTTATTAATATCACCACAGCCAAACCCGGCCGACCGTTTACCACCTTGGATGGTGTTGAACGTGAAACTGTTGGTGGAGAGATCATCTTTACCAATGAGATCGGCACTATTATAGATTTGCCTGCTATTATCGGTACTGCCAACAGTGCCGTGAATGATCAAACTAAAAATATCTTGTTTTGGATCGAGAGTTTAGATGCTCAAAAGGTGCGCCAGGCCTCGATCAATCACGCTATTCGCACGATTGCTGCACAACTCAATGAAAAAAATGTTGATCCTTACTTAGCTAAAGACACCTTAATTAAAGGAGTTGAGCTTTACCAAAAGATAACCAATGCAAAGATCGCCAGTGAAGTTTATGATAAGTTTCTAGAACCTAAACAAGTACCTGCCTTTATCACTCCAGGAAAAACTATTGAAGATTATCTAGATGTTGATCTACCTCCAGCTGAGGTTAAACAGATTTTATCTGATTTAGGCTGTGTTGTTAAGATTGAGTCAGATCATAAACAACCAAGTTTAGCCCAAGCTGTTTTTCATATTCAACCGCCCAGTTTTCGTCCAGATCTGCAGATTCCAGCTGATGTCATTGAGGAGGTTGCTCGCATTTATGGTTATCATAATCTGCCAGGTAAGCTGATGACTGGCGAGTTGCCATTAAACGCGCCCCAAGAAACAACCTTTGCTTTAGAAGACCGGATCAGATCCTTTTTAAGCAACCGCGGATGGCAGGAGATTTATTCTTTATCTTTAGTCAGCAAAAAGTTAGCTAATCAAACCGAGTTCAATCTTGAACAACATCTTCAGCTAAGCAATCCTTTACTCACTGATAATCAATATCTGCGCCGTAGTCTAGTGCCTTCTTTGCAAGAAGCAATAGCTAGTAATCCGCAAGAAAAAAATCTTTCTGTGTTTGAGTTGGCAGTTGTTTATCAGCCTCAAGTAAACGAGCTACCCAATCAACCAATGAAGCTCGGCTTGGTGTCTACCAACAACTATCGACAGGTCAGGGGAGAGCTCGAGGCTTTGTTAAAACAGTTTTATCTTGATGAGGTTGAGGTCGTTCCTCTTGAGTTAGAGACGGTAAAAAACTCAGATTTTATCAAACAGACAGGAGAGGTTAACCTGCTTGTCGCAGGAAAACCAAAAAAAATCGGTCAAGTAAGTATTCTATATAACAACAACATTGCGGTTGAGATAGATTGCCAAGAGTTATTAAAATCTGCTAAAAAATATCCTAACTACCAACCTCGGTGGAAAACCTCGCCGATCATTGAGGAACTCACTTTTGTGCTTACTCCGCAGACTAGGGTGGGCGAGGTGATACAATTAATTCAACAGACTGATAAACTGATAACCCAGGTGACACTCGCTGATATTTTTCAGCAAAACTTTACCTTTCAACTTCAGTATCAGCATCCTGAAAATAACTTAACTAGTGAAGAGCTTCTGCCTTTAAGAAAAAAGATTATTGATCAGGTTGAGACCGAGTTTCAAGCTAGGTTGGTCGGTAAGATTTAATCTCTAAATTAAAAAATAACAAAATTATGAGCTCGTTTGTGTGCCAGGTTAGTTCTTGCAACTTATCACTTTTGAGTTTTTAAACCATGCTTGTATTATTATCCCTAGTTATCTTATCCCTACCCCTTAACCTATTTTACAAACTTTCCATTGCTAGCAGTTTTGTTAAAGGTTTACAGGTTGATTATCTTATCCAAAAACTTTATCTGTCAGACTTGTTGCTGATTATCACTTTAATGGTTTGGTTAATAACAACTCTCTGGAAACATAGACCCAAACTCACAACCTCGAGATTACGTAAAAAAGTTAAATCTCTGCTCTCAAACCAAGATTTTTTGCCAGTTTTGTTAATGATCACCGCTCTTGTTATCAGGCAAGCCATGACTGAACGTCCGGCTGTGGCTTTTTTCTTTTTATTCAATCTTGGGCTAACTGGTTTATTTGCGTTATTTTTATCCAAGTTCCAGAATCTACTAAACTCTAAACTCGTTACTTTAGCGGTCGCCATCGGTTTTTTGTCACAGTTTACATTAGGTTTGTACCAGTTTACTACTCAACAGCCACTCTTACCTTATCGTTATCTAGGCGAACCCAGTTTTGCCTCATATTACCGACTCAGTCGTAATATTTTTGCTGGTCAAGAAAAAATCTTGGCCTATGGTAGCACTGCTCATCCAAACATTTTAGCCTCAACCGTTGTGCTATTTTTCTTGATTCTTGCCTCTAGATTAGATCCCTTTAAAAAAAATCAGTTCACAAGAAAAAATCAGGCTATACTAGGAATTTTTTTTATTTTTAGCCTGGTAACACTTTACTTGACTCAGGCTAAATCTGCCGTGATCACCCTAATCTTAGGTTGTCTTTTTTTGTGGAAAAAACAGCTCAACTTAAACCTTTCCGCCAATGCACAAAAGATTAGCTTATTGTTAATTTTAGTGATCGTGCCTTTATTATTAGCTGTTATGTCTCATGCTCATACTTATCAACCCTCTATTACCAGGCGTCATTTACTAAACTCTGCAACCGTTAAGATGATTACTGATCACCCATTTTTAGGACAAGGCTTGAATCATTTTACGGTTTACCTAGAAGAGTTTAGTAGCTCATCTGAGACGGTGAGATTTCTCCAACCGGCTCATCATATCGGTTTGCTGTTTATGGCCGAAACTGGTCTTTTAGGGCTGTTGACGCTCTATTTTTTATGGACACTGATCAATAAAAAAACACAACAAAACTTAATCACAACTTTACTGATTTTAAGCCCAGTTTTAACAACCGATCATTTTTTTTATACACTTCAACCAGGAAGATTGTTATTGGTGTTTTTTATCTTAGCCTTTAATAAAAAAAGCCAAAGGCAACAAAGAAGTAAAAAAATAAGGTAATTTTCTAGTCTTCTCCTGGCTCAGAAGAGGGAACAGGCGATGGTCCATCATCTGGCTTAGGTGTGACAATAGGTTCTGGTTTTTTTGTCGGGCTAGTTGTAGGCTTAGGCTTTGCCGTTGGCGCAGGCGTTGGCTCAGGTGTTAAGGTTGGCTTGGGTTTTTCCCAAGGTTGACCGCCTGTGCCAATCCTTACTTTTCCAGTTTCTGCGACCTTACCAGCATTGGAAAAAGCCTTAGCAAACAGTTCATGTTGACCCGCGCTTAACCTAACCTTGCCCTCGTAATAACTGCTCTCGATCGTCTCTCTTTTCTCGCCATCAACCCATAACTCAATCTTTTCTATACCCACATCACTACCCGCACTAATTTTAACTTCAATATTCTCTTGATCAAACTCTTCTTTATCTTTTGGTCTTTCTAGTCGAACCGAGACTTCTCTCACATCACCACAATACTCGGTTGGAACAT
>CAZCXA010000019.1:16152-18215 GCA_964502565.1 uncultured Pseudomonadales bacterium | reverse complement strand
GGTAGCATAGGTGATGGTAGCTCTACTAGCTTGTGTACCTACTCTTATATCTCCTGTCACATCTAACTTAGCTCCTGGAGTGGTGGTACCTACTCCCACATTACCACCAGTAAACAAAGCAGAGTAGGTAGCATTAGAAAAGGTAGAGGTACCAGTGAAGGTATTGGCAGAAGTACCTGTTTGGGTATAACCAGCAGAGTTACTAATAGCAGTCGTAGCATTACTAATACCAGCAGTAGTCAAAAGTCCCGAGAATCTACCAGTACCTACCACATCTAACTTAGCTCCTGGAGTGGTAGTACCTATCCCGACATTACCATCTGTTTGATACAAGATAGAGTCACCCAAAGCACTAGCACTTGTCCAGATAGGTAGGTAGTTAGTAGTTCCTCCACCTCCCACTCCTCCTGTAGCCGTCTCCCAGGTTGCCAGTCCATCAGCATTACTGGTTAAGACTTTACCTACTCCTGGACTACCACCTGTTATCTTAACCTGTCCTGCTATCTCTAACTTAGCTCCTGGAGTGGTGGTGCCGATGCCGACGTTGCCAGAAGTTTGTTGTAATATTAGTGGCTCATAAGCCTGACCTCTCCAAGCGGATTCTATGTAACCATAATTACTCGTTGTATCAAAACCAAGCATCAACCTTTTATTCGTTGACGTCGAGCCACTGATAACCAATTGACCCGAATCGGTTGGAGAGTAAGTATTATCACTTGCAACTTGAAGCTTGAACCCCGGACTCGTCGTCCCCACTCCCACATTGCCGGTAAAGTCAGCAGAGCCTGACACAGTCAATTTGTTAACCGGAGAAGTAGTCCCAATCCCAATATAACCAGTGTCTCTTTCGATTGTTAATCTAGTACTGGTTGTTGTTAGATTGGTTGAATCAATAAGGAATTTATTGATGTCCCCGTCGTATTTGACCCTAAAACCATATGCGTCTGTTCCCCATGTTTGTCCGTATGATTCTAAAAGTTCTAAGGTGCCAGAGTTTTCATTATTGCCACCTCCAGCCCCTAATCTTAATGTGGGCGTCCCCCTGATTAGGGTACTGCCTACTATTTCGAGTTTATATATCGGATTTACCGCCCCAATCCCGACGTTGTTACCCTTAACACTCAATATTTCGGTGAAGGATGAACTGTTGCCATAACCAATACCAATTCGGGTTGAAGAAGTGGGAGAGAATAACTGAAATAAGTTGGATTGAATGCCCATTCCATAGCCTGCGCCAGTTCCTGTTTCATAAAGAGCTATTTTATTTCCTGTCGTTGACCCTAAAGATAACGGAAAAGTTGGCCCCGTCGTCCCCACCCCGACGTTGCCACTCGTATTCCAAATTCCACTGCCAGGGAAGTTAGTATTAGCAGTAAAGGTGTGGGCTCCTGTCCAGGTAGGAATAATTGCTTGTGACAAAGCCGGAGCAGCATCAGATCTCATAGCAGTAGTAGCAGAGCCGTTAACTACACTTAAACCAATGGTAGCTGTAGGATTGGCAAAGCCGGTAAAACCACCAGGGTAAGAAATAGCAGTATTACCAGCGGCAGTCAGTCTACCGTCAGCATCAACAGTAAAGGTGCCTACACTAGTAGCAGAGCCATAACTGCCCCCAGTGACTGCAGTTGAGGCTAGTTCTGTGGCACCAACTCCACCAGTGGCGATACTGACTGCACCAGAACTGACACTGAAGTTGCTTGAAGAGAAGGAGGCGATACCTTTATTACTGGTAGTAGCATCTTCTCCGGCAATAGTTAATTTATTAGCGGCTAAAGTAGTGTCAATACCTTCTCCTCCTTCAAAATCTACTAAATAGTTACTGCTGACATTAATATCAGCACCACTGTCACCTCTGATTGTCCAGTAATCATAATCATCAAAACCACTGATACTACCTGAAGTGAAAAGGCCGTCTTTAAATACTAGTCCTGAAACAGTAGAGGTAGCACCTTGCGTACCGTCTTCTGAGTAGTAGTCGCTGGCAATTAAGCTGCCATTGACGTTGAGTTTGTATGCCCCTGGTGTGGTGGTGCCGATGCCGACGGAGCCGCTAGCATAAGCAT
>CAZCXA010000019.1:0-16142 GCA_964502565.1 uncultured Pseudomonadales bacterium | reverse complement strand
GTCCAGCAACGCGACCTTTATTTACAACTTCTTCAGTTAGAACAGAAACGTTATAGAAACTGGCATGATTGTAAAGACGTAATTTTGGTACGTCAGTATCCAGATAAAATTCAACGTGATTAGAAGAGTTCCCAGATTCATAGTTTTTATATAAGGTGAAAGAAGTTCCATTACCGTAAAAATAAGCAACTGCGCCAGTTTGTGTTCCTGTGCTGGTTACAACTCCTTTAACACGATAACTTTTATTGACATCAAATGGATTTCCATTGCTGTCAACTAGTACAGCAGGGTCAGCCGTTCTCACACTATAAGATTTTTCATAAGTTTTATAATAATCAGCAAAATTGATACCGAAACCAGAGTTTGTTTTCATCATTCCGTTAACATGTAAAGCAGAACCTGGCGTCGTTGTCCCGATCCCCACATTCCCTCCATCTGCTATAAAGATCCCATTGCTGGCATTGTCATATAAAGCTAGTCCTGAGTCATTAGTCGCTGACAGGTTGTTACCATCCAGTCTTAAGTTATCTACATTAAACTGAGTAAAGCCTGAACCTACACCAGCTCCGGAGATACTCCAGCTGGTGGAGTCTATTTGTACTTGTCCGTCAGCTGGACCAAAGATTCTGGCATCTGTGTCATTGTCATAGAATCTAATTTCATCAGTAGTAGATAAGACAATGTCATAAGTTGAAGTGGTGTTACCCTGGGCCAGTACTTCTGCCAAGGTTTGATCATCAGTACCAACTCCGGAAGCATCAACCCAAGTAGGTGCACCAGCTGTATTTGACTGTAGTAGCTGGCCACTAGTACCAGCACTAGTAAAGGCATAAGCACTGCCTGTGCCATAAGCTACCCCTCCAGCAGTAGGAGTGGCAGTAGAGTTGGTACCGCCTTTGTTAATAGGCAGGGTACCGGTTACTTCTGTGGCACTAGCCAGGTTAATGGCGGCGGCTACTAACTGGCTGTTGGCGTTGGTTTTAATTGGCAAAGAAGCATCTAAGCCGGAAAAGGTGATGGTGCCGGAAGAAGTGAGGCCGGTCAAAGAACCCAAAGTACCGGTAATGGTAGAGTTGCCGGTGACAGCAATGCCGCCAGAGGAAACAACCAAAGTGGTTAAGGTGGGGTTAGTGGCTCTAACAAAGCCGCCACCGCTACCAGTTTCATCAGTCAGAATAGTGGCCAAATTGGCACTGGTGTCAGTATTAAAGTAGGTGGAGGAAAGTCCGGTAATTTTACCCACTGAGTCAATGAGGTTGATGTTTGATGAGCCAAACTGAGCCGCTCCTTGGACATCAAGTAAGGCACCTGGAGCAGTGGTGCCAATCCCGACGTTGCCGCCAATAACTGCCAACTTGGCAGTTCCCGGGTTGGTAGTACCAATACCGACTAAATCACCCACAGTAGTTAACCTGACAATACTGCCATCATCTGTCCAGCCGCCGGCACTGCCGGAAACAGTGCCAATGGCGGTGTCGAGTTCTTTAATTGCTCCCTGCACAGTAGTGTTGGCGGCTACATATGTCATGGCGTCATCATACAAACCGACTAAAGAAGCGCCGCTATTGGCTGAGGCGTTGTCATTGAGGCCATAAGTGCCGACATAAAGGTCAGAGCCTGAAGCAATACGGATGTCACCATTGACGTCGAGTTTGTAGGAAGGAGAGGTGGTGCCTATACCGACATTACCAGATGAGTTTAAAGTTAAAATATCATTGCTTGAATTAAATAAGGTTAGAAGGTCGGTAGCTTCGTTATATTTTACTCCACTAACACTTTGTCCGAGAAAAATAGAAGAAGTACCAGTGTTGCTTGAGTATAATTGAAGACTGGGATTATATGTTTCAATTAAAAAATCAGTTGATGAAATTGTGCCACCTGCAATATCAGCACCTAATATATGAAACTTGGCTAAGTTATAATTAGGATATGGACCCAAATGAATATTTCCATTGTTTAAAATGTTTAGCCGATCTCTGTTAATAGAAGAGTCTGTAACCTTTAATAAATTTCCTGAACCTCTAATGTGAAGAATTGATTCTGGCGCAATTGTCCCTATTCCCACATTACCACTAGTTGTTGCAAGGTAGGTGTCCTGAGTACTCCTGAGTGTTCCTGCTACATCTAACTTGTAGGCTGGAGTGGTAGTACCCACACCTAAGTTACCAGTACCTAGGTTAAAGTAAGCATTACTGTTAGTAGATCCTGGTACATATAAAAGAGCAGAAGCAGGAGAGGTAGAGCCAATACTTAAGGCATCAGTAATAGTAGCTGGAGAAACTACATTACTGTTTCTCTGCCAGTAGTTAGTACCTAAACTTGCCGGATCTGTCCAAACTGGAGCAGTGCCTGCACCAGTTGAAGTTAGAACATAACTAGAGGTGCCAGCTAGTCCTCCAGGCATGAGAGCACCAGAGAAGCCAACATTACCAGCAACGTCTAGGCGCTGGGAAGGAGTGGTGGTTCCTAAGCCAAGACTCCCCATGATATAGCTGTTACCAATTCCGGTACTATAAAGATTACCAGAAAGAGACAAGTTGCCTGAAGTATCTCCAGAAATTCCTGTCACAGTTCCATTGTTATCAATACTGTCATATCGATTAAAAGATAAAACAGGATTACAACCTGCGCCAATATAAAGGCCGTTAGTTGTCCCACTAATGGTATTGTTTGAAAGCGTGGGATTACAGGTCGCGGTCTGTATATAGGTTCCATAGGCAGTGGCTCCGCCTGTGCCGGTTGCTCTAAGAATATTATTATGGAGATTGGGAGAAGCGCCGGTAATATTGACGGCACGTGCTACACCTCCGCTACCATTAGCAGTGACATATATTTCAGAATTGGCAATTTTTGTATTGGAGTTGGTTGTGCTAATACCATAAGCTGTACCGCCATTATTTTTGGTTAAAGTAATTTTTGATTTTTCAATCGTGCTAACTCCTGAGCTTTCTAAACCATAAAGAAAACCTGCTGAAGCTCCGGCAGTCATAGTGACAGTAGAGCCTTCCATCTGCAGATTAGAATTACTTGCGGTTCTTATCAGATAAGCTGATTTATTTGTTCCAGTATAAGTAATGACCGTGTTTCTAATGTCAAAAGTATTAGCTGAATGGGCATAGAATAATGAATCAGGAGTATTGTTTGAAGTCGCATTATTAACAATACTCACGGTTGAGTTGGTCACGGTTGGCGTGCCAGACCACATAGAGTTTACCAAGCCCACCTCATCGTGGGTGGCTGAGCCAGAGTTTAGTGTTAGGTAAACGGTTAGATTATCATACTCACCACCTCCTGCATTATTAGTAATAGCAAACAAACCATCTCCACTGTTGGGAGGAGCAGAAGCGTTAATATAAACATTGTCAGCATATAGGTAACTTCCGGTTGTTGTTAAAAGAGGGTAGATAGGACCTGTGGTAGTACTCATCAAAATTTTAGCGTTTTGCAAATAAGTGGGATTAGCCACCCCTCTTGTATAAGCATCAAAGCCCGCCCTCCAAGCAACAGCTCCAGAAATACTAATTGTTAACTCACTAACTGTAGAATAACTAGCTGCATAGATGCTGTTGGTAATGACGGTAGCATCTACTCCTGAACCTTGCAGATCAACATATTGCTTCATATCAAAACCACCAGCATATTCACCA
This sequence comes from uncultured Pseudomonadales bacterium, assembly GCA_964502565.1. Taxonomy (GTDB): domain Bacteria; phylum Patescibacteriota; class Microgenomatia; order UBA1400; family PJMF01; genus CAYVBW01. The sequence continues at coordinate 12,495 of CAZCXA010000019.1, read as the reverse complement.
GGCATAACCTTGATTAAGTAGCGCTTGCTGGATGAAGCATCGGTGATACTAGTTAAGGCATCAGCTATGGTTGTATAGTCTCCTCCTGATTTAGCTACTACTAATGTTTGAGCATATGGAGTGATAAACTGTGAAGTGCGTAAAGATCCTGCTATGTCTAACTTATATCCAGGACTCGTTGTCCCCACACCCACATTACCACCCCCACTTACAAACAAGGACTCAGTAGCACCAGCTCTAACTCTAAAAGGAGAAAGGGTAGTACCTTGTGTTTGGACATTAAGTAGTGAGCCTGTACCATTACTACTGCTGGTAGTTAAGTTAAATAGGTTATTAGCACCAGTATTAGTAGCCCAGTTAAAGGTAGTGGTATGAGTACCCATATTAAGTGAGAGATCATTATCAGGATCTGTTAGAGTATTCCATTTAAGTGAAGTAGCAGTAATATTACTTGTCCAGATAGGTGCACTACCTGCTCCCTGACTCTGTAGGTACTGTCCACTAACCCCTGCATTACCAGCAGGCATGAGAGCATCAGAGAAACTAACATTACCAACAACGTCTAACTTAGCTCCTGGTGTAGTAGTACCCACTCCCACATTACCAGAAGCAGTAGCAAGATGAGCATCCTGAGTGCTCCTTAGCGTTCCTGCTACATCTAGTTTGTAGGCTGGGGTGGTAGTACCCACACCCAAGTTACCAGAAACATCAGCACTACCGACTATTGAGAGTTTGTTACTAGGTGTGGTAGTACCTATACCGACGCTACCATTAAAACCAAGAATATCAGAAGAAAAGTCTCCCCAGATTAAAGGATTGGAAGAGTCTGAATTTTCGATATAAAGTTTATTAGAGCCAGTTTCATTATATCCCGCTTTATATCCTATAAAAATATTACCAGATTTATTATGTGAAGAAATACCTCTTCCAGCTTGATGTCCAATAATCACATTATTATTTCCAGTTTGATTATAAAAATTAGATTCCGCTCCGATTGTGATATTGTAACTACCAGTTGTAGATTCATAACCAGAATATCGACCGGTCGCAACATTGCTATAACCACTATTTAATGAAAATAATGACATATGACCCACTGCAGTATTGTTGCTATTTGTAGCATCTTTGAGAGCGAGATGTCCGATAGCGGTATTATTAGAACCAGAAGAAGACGAAGATAAAGCACCGACTCCAAGGGCAGTATTTTGCACACCAGTAGTTAAATTGGTTAAAGCTTCTTGGCCAACAGCTGTATTTTGAATGCCAGAAGTTAGGGAACTTAAAGCGGCTTTTCCTATGGCCGTAATACTTGAAGCTGTAGTTATTGATTTCGCCGCATCAATGCCGACGGAAGTCGCGCGAGAACTCCCATATGAAAAGAGATTAGATCCAATATAAATTTTTCCGCCAGAAAAATTGTTGCTCTCAGGACCGACTAAATAACCCAGATCTGCATCAGCGATGTTGTCTGTGTAATTTTGAGTAGTATTATCGGAAATTGTGGCAAGATAATACCAAGCTCCTGTAGCTCCAATTTTAGTTCTATAGATTTTTCGAGCTGTTACTTCTGGAGAATCCGAAATAGGTATATTGGAAAGACTAGTTTGCTGATGAGTGGAGTCTGTTGTAACAGAGCCAAAAGCGCCCATTCCAGTTTCACCATAATTAGAAACAAAAGAAATTTTATATCTATATACTCCAGAACCTAAATTCCCAGACGTTGGCAGAGCTGTGATAGTAGGAGCTCCTGGATTGTCAATTTGATTTAATCTTAAATGTCCTGTTAATTCTAGCGATTGCACTGGGGAAGTTGTATTAATTCCCACTCTTCTCGTGACATCATCAATTTGAAAAATTGTGTTAGAACCATTTGACACTTGAAATTTATATCCCGGCACTGTTGTCCCCACACCCACATTACCACCCCCACTTACAAACAAGGACTCAGTAGCACCAGCTCTAACTCTAAAAGGAGAAAGGGTAGTACCTTGTGTTTGGACATTAAGTAGTGAGCCTGTACCATTACTACTGCTGGTAGTTAAGTTAAATAGGTTATTAGCACCAGTATTAGTAGCCCAGTTAAAGGTAGTGGTATGAGTACCCATATTAAGTGAGAGATCATTATCAGGATCTGTTAGAGTATTCCATTTAAGTGAAGTAGCAGTAATATTACTTGTCCAGATAGGTGCACTACCTGCTCCCTGACTCTGTAGGTACTGTCCACTAACCCCTGCATTACCAGCAGGCATGAGAGCATCAGAGAAACTAACATTACCAACCACATCTAACTTAGCTCCTGGAGTGGTGGTACCTATACCGACATTACCACTAGCTGTTGCAAGGTAGGTGCCTTGAGTGCTCCTGAGTGTTCCTGCTACATCTAACTTGTAGGCTGGAGCAGTAGTACCAACCCCGACATTACCACCAGTGGTAGCAAAATCTGCACTGCCAGCAACCGATAATAAGTTGGCAGGATTAGTAGTACCAATCCCAACATTACCGTTCATTACTGCTAGTTGAGCAGTTCCAGGCTCAGTGGTACCAATCCCAACCCCACCGGTTGAGTCCTCAACATATAGCAAGTTGTTCAAATTTACCAAACCTGTCGAACTGAACAAGTCAATATCATTGGTAGCAGTCAACTGAATCTCGGCCGCGCCATCAGTAGCATTAAGTAATAAACTTTTTCCTTCCAGAGTAAAACTAGCACCGGTTGCTTCAATCTTCGCGTTAGCTTCGCCCAACAACACCAAGCCATCGCCACTCCCGTCGTCAATCATGGTTAAAACTGTATGGTTAGTGGCGCCGGTGTTTGATGCCAAAGGATAGCCTTGTAAGGTCTCAGCGTTCAGGGCGTATCCTACAGTACGAATAGGTTGACGAGGTGTCAAGATTTCCTGGGTAGGGGTTGAGCCCACTGTTACCTCTAGCCAAATATTAGAGTTTTCACTAAAGACACTGGGTAGAATTTCAGGTCCGCACTCGGCAACATCACCCAAACCCACAGTGAAGATGCCATCCTGGTCAGTTTCGATCACACAGGTGTTAGAACTCCATAAGACATTACCACCGGTTAGTTCATCGTACAACTTGAACACCATGCTAGTGTCATCAGTGATCGGATTCATGTTGGGATCGGTTAAACGACCTTGAAAAGAAAGTGTTCTGCCTGGCGTGGTGGGCGTGCTAGGATAAGCAAACTGAAACGGTGCGTTGGTGATGAACTGCTTGTAACCTAAAGAGCCTAAACCAAGGAAGAATAACAAGATCACTGCCAAGTTGATATAAGGCAAAATATTGAGCGCCATCTTTTTTTTAACTTGGCTTTTGATCTGGTCGGTAACTTGAGTTTTAACCTGCTCGCTAATCAAGTCCATGGCATCGCCCACTTTTGTCTTAAAGGTGTTTGTAATCTTGGTTGTTAGTTGGCCAAAACTGCTTTTAAGCCTGGCTCGTTTTTCCTGATGCTGACGCGCAGTAGTTGCTTTAGCTTTAGGGACATTTAGATTGAGTAGATTTTTTTTGCCTGGTTGAGCCGTGATGGATCTGATTGAGAAGGTTATTTGTTCACCCTTGTCGGCTTTTAAATTTTGAGCTTGCTCTTTTGAGTTAATAGTTTTGAGGTTTAAATCTTGCTCATCTTTTAATTTTTCATCTAATTTTTTATCCGTGAGTTTTTTTTCATGTACATAGCCTGTTTTTAACCACTCTGGTGGTTTTACCAGCACCCCCTCATTCTTCAGCCATAACCCGAACTGCACTACACTGCTAAACTTCCGTTTAATCGTTGACTCTTTTAAGCCCTTTTCCTCTTGAAATCGGTAAAAATCATCTAGTTTGGTTTTTGTTAGTAACGTCTCAACCTCACGCACTGCACAAAACTCGATGAATTGGCTGATGTCACTACGATAATTTTTGATAGTGGACGCTGAGCAGTCATCCTTTTTTAGTGCTAATAAAAATTCCTGGAGGAACGCATTAGTCTGGTAAGGTGGATAGTCAGTAACAAATTGCATCAAGATTTTCTGCGCAACCTGTTCTGTTGAGGTGGACAACCCGAACTGTTGAGCAAACTCTTTAACTTCTTCTGGTTTCCAGATTGAAAAATCTTTTTTCCAACTCAAAAACTTGACGAGCAACTCCTGAGCCACCATCTTTAACTCCTGATGACTAGACTTATTGTCATTAATCTCACTGGCAAGCAAGTAATTTTCCAAAAATGTGGAAAATGCAGATAAAATGCTGGTGATATGTCGTTGTTGGGCAGTCACTGTTGTTTAGGTTTGTTTTTTTCTAATACCAGGTTCATTAGACGCTTAGGTAATGAGTTTAGTGTAGAAAAAAACTAAACACGAAACAACCTCTGGTTTCAAGGCAAAAAAAGGGCTTTGAATCGGTCAGGAGGCTGATGTACTTAAAAAATGTCTTGCAATAATATTCGTCATTGTTCAAGATGGTCAAAACATCTTTAGGGAACATTATCAAAAACTATCAAAATAAATCAGCAAACTAGGTATAGATGGTACTTTGAGAAAAGTATTGTGAAACTTGATCGAACTTTTCCACAATTTTGCTACTTGTCAATTGCCGTAAAAGTGATGTAATAAGTGAAGTAAAAATTACGAGATTAGAATGTGAACGAGGATAGTCTAAGAAAAAAAGTTAGTTATAGTCTGGAACTGGAGTTAAAAATATAAATTAGATCTTGAGTTAGGGATTAAATAGTAATTAAAACTTGTTTTTATCTGTTTCGGTTGACAGTATATGTGGAAAACTTTAACAGCCTGTGTAAAAAGATATAGTTATAATTATTGCTAAAAATGAAGGAATTCATAAATTAGCTTGGAAAACAGAATCGGTTAGGGGTTTTTCAGCTCATCTAGAATATAAAAAAATCTTGGCTATTAACCAACTCACCTTATATCTAAAAAAACTACCAACTTAAACAAGTTGGTTTGTTATAAATACCACCTTGGTGGCAAACTAGTCACTTAATACTCATTATCCATTAACAAATACTTGACCGCTATCTAGCATGAAAACAGTATAAAAATCGTATGAAAATCACCTCTAAAAAACTTCTGCTTTGGCTTTATCCTACTCAACTAGATTTTGGTACTAGGTACCGCGGTCGGCGGGTTTCATATGCCCAAGTACCGGTCATCTTGCCTGAACTATCAGAGGATGGCCGACAGTCGCTTGTGCGACTTTTAGAAAAGAACCGGTTACTGCACACCGATCAGCTGACCGGCGAGCTTAACCTCACTCTCAGCTCATATGGCAAAAGCCAGCTGGAGGCTCTGTTTCCGTTGTTGAAACGAGAACTTGATCCGTGGCAAGGTGATTGGCAAATGATCCTATTTTTAGAACCTCCGCAGAGTGACCCCAGCTTCCGCTATCTGAGAAGCCTGTTACTAAAAGAGCTTTGTTTTGCTTTAAAAAGGGGAGTGTATTTATTTCCAGGACAAGTAACTGAACGTGTAACTGACATTTTGAACAAAACGTACCGAGACTCGGTAGTGGTTATTAAATATGATACCTGGAGTTTTGGTGACGAGCTTAAAATTATAGGACAAAAGGCTAATCTGCATAGTATGGCGGATATTTACTCTGGAATTAGCACTGAGTTAAAAAAACTGCTAACAAAAAGATTGAGTTGCAAAACATTGACCAATCAACAAAAAAAAGCGATTTATTCGGTTTACGACCGCCTCTTTATAAATTTTTCAGAAGACATAGGTTTGATTGATCACTATTTTCCTCAGGTAGAATCGGGATTTCAACTCCTTTGCCAGCTTAAGGATAATCTTGAATAAACTTCACTAGTAGTTTCGCGCAAAAAAAACCGAATAGAACAAGTTTTTAGACCAGCCAAACTTACTTGAGACAGCTTCGGTAGGTTATGACCAGAGTAAAATTGATAATAATAAATCATAGATTGATAGTTTTATAACATGTTTAACCTAATTGCGGTAAAAGTATCACCAGAGGTTGCGGTAATAATTCTGCAATCATGCGATAATAATTAAGGTTATTCTTGCAACCTTATAACTACTCGTATTATGAGGAAATAATGCGAAAATCGTTTTTTTTGTACAAAATAGGGATTATTGACAGTCTCAACTGGATAAATAATTATAGCATTGTGATTTTTTGCAGACCTCCTTAATTATAGGTTGTTATATCTTGACGCAGATAACGAGATATTTTTTGGAGATCTTCGCTGACTGGTTACTATAAAACTTGCTTTAATCTTATCTCTTGCCTTTTCTAAGCAACAGCTATCAAGCCTCCTTTAGCATCAGTTTCCAAGGCATTTAAGTTACAGCGATCTCAGTTTTAATGACTCATCTAAAATTAATTACTAAGGAGTTTTTCTTAGGAGTTTTTTTACTCAAAAAGGATTGTGCTTAATCTCTCTTCATCATCACGAGGAGTCGCTTCTTCTCCCACCAAGCTCCAACCTCTAGTTGGTTTTCTAGCTCGGTTTCCTTCACCTGTCTTAAGCCATACTTGCTCGCGTCAACCTTGTATAATCCTTTTTTAAAGAAGAACTTGAACCTACCATCCTTGTCAGAGATATCTGCAAAAATCTTTCCAGTACCGTCTTGATTAATTAATCTAACCATGGCATTTTGTACAAAGTTGCCGTTCTTGTCAACAATAACGCCTGAAATATTAGCCAGCACCCTCTGTTTAAAGAGATAAAACAGCCCAAAGATTAAGTAGATAGCCAAAGCTATCAAGTTGATAGGTGTGGTCCAAAATAAACTCACCACAATTGATAGCAAGATATTGAGTAAAACTACCAAACTGTCAAACTTGATAACTTTAGCCAGCCATACCTGTAGTTTTGTTTTTAAGGACCAGGGATCGGTTTTTAGCTCGGCTCGGTCGCTGTCAGCAGGAATTTGCAAAGACAGGCTGGGGTAGTTGTGGCTTGTTTCTAGTTCCTGAGCTTGATAAAAATCAAGAATACTTACCTCGTTAGGAGGAGTGTGACGGGTGGGGTAGCGAAAATCTTGATGCTGAATTGAGAGCCGGTATTTATTAATATTTAGGTCAAGCGGTAAATACAACCCCAGGTGGTCAGTTAACACGGTTTGGTAAAACGGCGGAAACCCAGGATGTTTTGGTTCACCAATGGCAAACACTCGCGCAAAGGGGATACCAGCAGAAAAGCTAACGCCTGCCTTGCTTGGATTAAAGATCAACTGACTATCAAAGACCCAACCCTCGCGATCTTGATAAGGTATAACGCCAAGCGTCTGCCAAATCTTGATTAAGTTTTTGCTGGAAACTATCCAACCCATCTTGCTCATTAACAAGAGCGTTGCCAGTAGTGCTGGCCAAGTTACGATTAAGACCACCAGCCAGGGGCCGGTTGTCTGTATAACTTGTTGAAACCATGTTTTGCTCCCAATGCGCCAGATAGGAGTTGGTGTTAGCCAACGTACAAAATCATAAACGATTTCTTTTGGCACCGGGGCCTCACTAGGGATAATGAGTTGCACGCCTTCTAAAACAGTTACATGTCTAGCTAAATCAACAACGACAAAATTCAGTGTTATGACAGTTTCGCGGGGTAAAATTGGTAGGGGGTATTCCCAGTGTCCATACTCATCTATACTTGTTTTACTAAAATGATCATCTTGGTTAGGAATAATAACTGTTAACTGAACCTCGCTCATGGCTTCTCCGATCCCTGTTAGCAGAGGCTCGTTCTCTAAGATTTTTAGTGGCTCTTTCGGGATAGTGGTTAGATCTAGAGTAGAGATAGAGACCTCTGTGTCTCCAATCTGGGTTAAACTGAAATGAGGTGCGATCGAGTCTACAATAAAACTCCACACTGCTGAACTGGCTGGGTGGCCAGCTGTGTCAACAGCCGTGATCTTCCAGGTATGCGTACCTTGGTCAAGGTCAAACTTGATATCTAGGTAGAACCAACCAAGCTCACGGTTGTAGATAAGGTTATAAAGGTCAAACACGCCTGGCTCCATGATATTGTCAATAACAAGTCGACCATCAATAAAAAGTTGATAATGAGAAATGGCTACATTATCGGTTGACGCTTGCCAGACAAACTGTGGTTTGGCGCTACTTATCAGTTCGCCATTTTTAGGTGAGATTAAGACGGGAGTGGACGGTGGCTGGACGTCAGGCATGGTGGCCGTGACAGGTAGAGGAAAGGTCTTTTCTTTAGCGGTTTGCGCAAATGTAGTAGGGGTGGAAAGCTTACTAAAGATCAAACCAAGTTGAGTGATTAGGACTAGCAAAAGAGTGACAAAGACTAATCTGGAAGATTTATTTGTTAGCATAAGAAGCAGTCAGTCTATTATACAAAAAAGGCAATGGCTGATTGCTCCATTACCTTGTAAACTGTTGCTGATAAATAGTAAAAACGATTGCTTCAAGTTACGACCAACGATACTTTTACCCAACTTTTACCCAACACTTACCCAACTTTCACCCAACACTTACCCAACTTCTGCCAAACCTCGACCAAACTTCTACCAAATACTTTTCACCAAACACCTTTTACTAAATCCTAGCCTCTCTGTTCATAACTATCGAGCTTTTTCTGCAGTTCCTTGATCTTCTCTTTCTCAAGCCTGTTCTGTTTTTCATTGTAGCGTTTGATAGCTAGGACAATCACCACTAGCAAGGTGGCTCCGAACAAAATCGAGAGGATAATTCTTACCGGAATAATCCAGAAATTGGCTGTGGCTACGGCTACCTGTCCGCTTTCACCATAACTGGCAGTGAGCTTGGCAGTGTACATGCCAAACCCCCAAATTTTTTCCCACTTGCCAGCAAAATCTCGACTATTAAGTGGAAAAATATTTTTCGCATCTACTTGAAAAGAGTCAGATTTTTGTCCCAGCATGTTAAAAATATCAATACTCATTCTGGGATGAATATGGATATCAGACTGGTTGCGAATTAAAAAAGAAAAGGGGACTGGGCCAAACTCTTGAAATTTATTAAAGTTAAAGTTGCGGATGTAAGCTTCTTCATTGACTGGACCTTCAGTAATAACATAAAACAAGGTACCGATGCGTTGACTAATGCCAGAGCCAGAACCAGAGCTATCATCTTGATCAACCTCGGTGCCGTCGGTAGGTTCGTGAACCACCATGGCGTATTTACCACCAGGCAGGGCATTTTCAGGCACCTCTATCAAGACGGTCATCTCAGCGGTTTCATTGGGACCAAGCGTGTGTCGATTAGGAGTAATCACCATCCACTGAGCTAAGCTCCAACGGTTGGTGGTTGTATCTTGAACTGGAATAGGAGTCGAGCCATCTTCTTTAACGATAAAGTCTTGAGCATAAGACCTGAAAGTGATGGTGCGGTCTGAGACATTTCTGATTCTAATGTTGGTTTGAATTTTTTCTCCGGGCTCAACCTTTAACTGCCCATCTTCACCAGTGCGCGGTGGCATCGCCACCAGGGTGCGACTGTCAGGGTTTGGACTCGCGACTTGAGCCTGAATAACCGCAATCGAGCCTGCAGTTAAAACTGTCAGACAAATGAGTAAAAAGGAGAATAATAGCGGAGATTTTTTCATGGGCAGGAGGCTTTAAATGGATGAATAATAATTATTGAGTTAATACCGGTTGCGGATTTTAGAATGTTGCGGTTGCAGTATAAGTAATATAGTTGAAGTAATCACCAGCCACGGTTAAGTTATCAGCTAAGGCTCGGTAGCAAACATAAAGGTTGCTATCATTGGTGGGACCGGTGGTGACTCCACTAACAATGGTGTCAAAAAGTTTTTGTGGGTCTTGAGTAGCTTCAGCGTCAGCAAAGTGGCGGGCAACAAAAGTGCCAGCCGGACTGCCCTGATTGTAGTAAAAATCAGGATTGGCGTGAGTACCGTTTTCTAATGAAAAACCAAAGCCAGCTTCAGCAGTACTGGCCCAGTTTTTCTCTCCAGGAGAGCCCGTGGTGGTGTCTTGATGAGTCATGCCTGAAACATTGGCATCCCAGATACATTCAAGAGTTGAGTTGTACGTATCTCCAACGCAGGCACCACCGTTTAAACCGAGTTGGTCATTGGCGATCGCGGTTACAACTGCACCATGTTTGGCATTAGTTGTGATCTTTAAGTTTTGAGCTGCATGAGTAAACATACCGGTACTAAGCTCGCCCAAAGGAACCTCACTGGCATAAGTGGCCACGGTCGTACTTTGTCCGCAGGCGGTTGTTCCCAGTGGTACACCAGTAATAGTGAAGGTAAGCGAGGGAGCCACTGTTGCACTCACTCTAACCGCTTCAATCACGCCGATTTTTGCTGTAGTGGCATCAATCTCTGTGCCAGCACTACTAAGATGTCTGATGATTACGTTATAAGTGTCAGCTGTACCTGTTACATGTTTTTGTTCAGGAGGGCCAGCAAGGTACATTGGTGCTGGGTTGATAACGTTGCTGATGTCGATCGTGATCTCTTCATTGTTATCACCGCTACCGTAATTACATTCATAAACATGCCATCGTCCACTATAGTTAGCAACCGAGACCCAGGGAGTAGCGGTATAGGTTGCACTAGAAAAATTATGACCAGCGTTGTTTTTAGCGCCAGTACAAGTGATGCTAGGTTGTCCTCCGCCTCCAGCCCAAGTAGTGTCAAAATCAAAGAAGTTTTGATCAGGCTTGCCATCCTTAGAGTCTGCCTCTGTTCCATGGGCAGGGACTAGTACTTGAAATGATCCACCGCTCAAGTATGTTCTAGTTGTAAAGACAACTTTAAGATTGCTTTTTTCAGCTAAATAAAAGGTTTCTGCGTTACCAACCGAGTTGTTTAAGATAATGGTTGTACCATCAATTATTTCGTTAATAGTACGTACGCCTGAGGTAGAAAAGTTTAAAGTATCACCGATTTTGAGCGGATCAGATACTTTAGTGGTCGGTGGATTTAAGTAACCGTTATTAATATTGTCATCAACGCCAATTGTTACAACCGTGCCTGAACCAGGATCAGCAGCCACTTTACCTCGAAACGATATTCTGGAGTTGTCCATCGTGACCGACACCTTTGACAGATTACCAGCACGAGTACGACTGGAGTTATGATTACCTAAGATGGTAAAGCCAAGAATCAAGAGTGATATTATTAAAAACTGAAGGTAGATAGGTTTTGCAGAGTTCATGAGGAGTGGGGTATTTTGGTAAGGATAGTGAATAGTTATAGTTAATATAACAACTAAAAGAGTTTGTTGTCAAGCAAAAGGCGAGAGTTGGTGAGGAGTGTTTTAGTTTATTAACTTTAAGCTATTAACTTTAGCCAGTATTTATGCATTAGCTCCTAGATATAAGATCACCCAGTGACTAATACAAGTACCGATAGTACTTACTAACCCTATTACTACTAACAGCAGGAGTCTTGATCATCATGATATTACTCCAGTCTCCGGGCATACAACCCTTTTGTCCTCTTACCTTTACATAGTAGGTAGTATTGGGTTGTAGGTGATAGATACTGTGAGACTGGACTCCTTCTCTAGCAAGAGAGACTAACTCTCCATGAGCCTCAGCTCTAGGATTCTCAGCAAAGCTAATAAAGAACCTACTAGTGTTACTAATAGGAGTGAAGTAGAGCTTGGCTGATCTAGCAGAGACATCTATTTGAAACAGATCAGGTATAGATGAGGGCTTAGGATCAGAACAGGTAGGAGCTTTAGGATGAGATGAAGAGGAGGAGTGATGAGATGATGAAGAGCGAGAGACTTCTTCTTTCTCACTCTTGGCAAGTAGAGCAAAGATAGAGAACAATCTAGTACTAGCTGTGACAGTCTTACTGCCTGTATCTACAGTAGACTCAAGCATGTGTCAAGTAGTCCCATCAAAGCGATGAATAGCTAAATCATGAGGAGAGATACCTTTAACCTGCTCATCAGTATAAGAGAGAGTGATGGTTAATGGCTTGTCAAACTCATTGATATAGTTGGTTGTATCTACTAGAGCTCTTAAATCATAGGTATGATACCCAACCTGTCTACTGTAGGCTTTAGGTAGAGGAGCTTGCTTTGCTACTAGGGCACTGTTTAGTCTCTTAGCTTGAAAGTTAGCAGTTACTGCCTCATTGGGTAAGAACCCACTAGGTACTGTCAGCAAGAGAGTTGTCTCACCCCCTTCTCCCTCAGCATTACTTAGGGCGAGGGTGCCACCTGTCTCTGTTGGAATATCATCCTTGTCTTGAGTGAGTATCTCTGCATTACCGGTACAACCTAAGGTAGTAAAGCTGTTATCCTCTGAGATGGTACTGTTACCAGCACTATCTACCGAGATCACCCTGTAGTTGTAGTTAGTACAAGTAAGTAGGTTAGCTAACTCTACTGCGTGAGAGTTGACTCTAGGGTTGGTATCAAACTCTTTTGTAACAGAGCCATAGTGAGTATTGACTCCATACTCCACCATAGAGGAGGAGGGCTTATCAGTGTTCCAAGTAATGGTGTGGTTGGTGGTACTGATAGAGGAGATACTGGGAGCAGT
>CAZCXA010000018.1:5691-20232 GCA_964502565.1 uncultured Pseudomonadales bacterium | reverse complement strand
AAGGTCTGTCTCTGGATTCAACAACCATAAGTCATTATCAAAAAAAATATGGTGAAATCTTTCAAATGAATCTGAAAAATTAAGCATTAACAATAATAGCATTATCCCAATAAAGATTGTCGTTAGAATAAATGAATTTGCCATATTTTTTTTAACTCCATCTTCAAAAATTATTTATCAATATTTCCCAGGGTTTGCGCAGTTGCAATATGCCTGGCGATTTTTAGCGGTTTTACAACACAGTGTTCCATTACTTGCATTGTTTATTTTTAAGAACACACCTAGGATTAATCGAAGATTCATCTTGATTGCTGTGACCACATTAATTTTTCTGATTAGAGTACCTCAACTTTATGGAAAAAATTACGCCATGTATTCTGACGATCGGTTTTATTTTACTCAAGCAAACTTACACAGCCAAAATCTAAACACAATCTGGAGTGGGTCAGCCGAGTCATATCCTAAAAAAGCCACTCAAGCAGAGATTATTGAAGGAGATGGAAAACTAATCGAGCTAGAGTTAAAAAACTCATCAAGAAAATATCAGGTAGTTGCTAACTCACCTGTAAAGTTAGTTGATTACACCTTTTATTTTCCTGGTTGGCAGGTGATTGCAAACGATCTAGCTGTTGAGATTGAGTTTCAAGACCCAGAACATAGAGGTCTAATCTCATACAACCTACCACCAGGGGACCATCTTGTTTTAGTAGAGTACAAGAACACAAAAATTAGAAAAATCTCCTTAACTACCTCAATCTTGGCCGTTTTTGCTTCTACAGTGTGGTTAATTTATTTAAAAAAGTTTGATGATCGCGTTCAACTCTTAAAATAGTTGAAATATTATCTCTTCTGTAATAATTTGTTTTGCACCATCAGTAAAGAACTCTAGGTGTCACATCAAAGGATTTGATTTGTGATAAGAGATCTAAATTTACCTTGTTAAGATTTTCTGGCAAATAAATTATTAAAAAATTCTCCTGTTCTTGAACATAGCCTTGATACTGCAGATAATCAATTACATTCCATGGTGAGGTGTTCGCGTTATGCTTAATTGAGTTGATTAAACCTGTGTAGACCTGTCTATTGTCATCAAAAAGATCAGTGATTTTCCTCGCAATGACAAGTTTATCATTTAAGTTTTGATTATTTTCAAGAATAAAATAAACTTGAAAATCATTAAAGTTACGCTCTTCATCACGGCTTTCAAGTAAACTGATATTAAGCGGTGTTTCTATAACAATGTTTGTATAAGAAAGATAGTTAGCATCTAGCTTAGTTCTTGGGTCAACCCATAAGCCAAAGGTGCCATATTTTTTTGAGGAAGTAGCATTTTTAACAATATGTAACTTTTGTCCATTATCTGAAAAAGAAACTTGATTCTTGATTAAGTACTGAAATCCGATGTGATCAATATCTGGCTTGTAATCGTAGATAATGTCAGAGATATTATTTTCCAAACTTAATATTTTTATATCGTTAATAATATTGAGTTGTTGTCCTAGCTGTAAATGTCCTTTATTAGTAAATGCTTCAAGTTTAAAACTCATATATAAAGCTAAAAGTAAAATAATTATTAAGTTGTTAATATTAAATCTTGAAAACTGTAACAGCAAACAAGCGACCAACATAATCATCGCAGGCAATGAGATGAAAAAATAATACTCCGGAGGATTTTGTGTATAAAAACTAAAAATTAATGCTGTTAAAAAAATCCAAGTTAATGATATTTTTTGCAACCCAGTATCTTTTGAGGCTTTTTTAGCAAAAAGGTCCATAAGAATTTTTCCAAAACTGAAAATTAAAATACCAGCTCCAGCAAAAACAACCGTCTCCTTGTTTAAATGAAAGAATAAGATCCGTCCTAAATTAAGGTAACTTGTTTGAAGAGACTCAAAAAATTTAGTTAAAACTGGTGTTGAACTAACCACTCCTTTATTTGATAAAAAGTTAAGAAAGCCATGCGCGTTAAGCCAGTCATTGCGTAAATCAAAGATAAAAGTTGGCAATAAACTCAAGGCTACTCCTAGCATGCTTGTAAAAAGCACCTTAAAGTTAAAAACCTTAAAAAATATTAAGGTGCCAATGGCAAGCGCTGGTAGAAATAACCCAGAAAAATGTGCCTGATAACCCAAGAAACTTCCTAAAAAAATAAAAATTAAATCTGTTTTATTAGCTTTTTTACTTTTGACAATCGAGGTTAGTGGGATAAAAGTTAAAAAGCTTGCCAGGAGTGTTAAGTTTGGGTTCCAGGTGATTCGATCAAAATGAATTAAAAAAGGGGAAAATGACCAAATGGCTAACGCCACTAGACCAACTTTAGTTGAAAGATATTTTTTAGTAACCCAAAAAATCACAACTCCTGTCATAAAAGCGATCATTACCGAGACAGGCACGATTGTCCAAGGGATTGGTATTATGAAGGATAATATAGCTGTCAGATAGTAAATCAACGGGCCAGTAAACATCTCAGCCGGACCTGTACGCGGACCAATCAAGGTTAAATCACCTTGGGCAATTTTTTCTGCATTAGCTAAAATCTGTACTTGATCAAACCCAAAAACATAATGTGATGGATAAACTGATCGAAACAACAGGCCAACAACAATCAAAACTGAAAATATTATTTGTGATTTTTTAATAACCATACCAATACACTTTCCACTGGTCATTGATATTAAATATCTCTTTTAGTTCTGCTGATTCAAAAGCCGTTATAGCATAGGATTGATCATTTCTTAATGCAATCTCATCACTGGTGCTGATCACAAATAAGTGCTCAGAAACATCATACTCGCTTGGACCTCTTAAGCCTGCATTGTTCATTCTGATCACATCTCGATATTTTTCAGCCAAAGGAGCTTTATCAGGACTGGCAAGGGCGGCAACATTAGCATTGTTTAACTGTTGCTCTTTAATAGTTTTCTCAATTATCTCGGAAGCTTGGGTAAAAACTTGCATTGGCGGCTCTACCTCACTGTGGTGTAACTGGGGCCAGATGGAAAATATTGAACTTAGTAAAATTAAACTTAACAATATATTGGCTAACAAGTTTGCAGTTTTATCTTTTCGTTCCCATATAAGCCAAACCAAAAGAAAGCCTAAAGTGCTATAAGCATATCTATCAAAAAAATTATCAAGAAAGACACTCAGTAATAAAGTTGAGATTATTGGAACAAACCAAGTTAATTTTTGAAATTTTTTATTTTTTAGATCAAGTAGAGCCAGAGTCGGCAGGAGAATGCCTAACAGAAACTGGATTGGTTGATGAACAGCGATTGTTTTTAAAAAATTTAAATAATTTCGAGAAAAATTTGAAAGAGCTTGTCCAGTTCCAAGAGATTTTTCAATATGAGGTGTGTTTCCGCCCATTAAGTATTGCGCAAAAAAAAGACCTGGTGGATGCCGTAAATCAAACAAGACAAAGGTTAAGAACGGCAGAATAAAGCCACTAATTAACAAAATAGTCTGTTGAAATTTCTTTTGACGGATTTCTTGATAGATGATTAAAGCGATGAAAGGTGCGGTTGCAAAAATTGACACGTAATGATGATGAAACATTAAAGCTAAAAAAAAGCCAGTCAGAAAGAAACTCCAGCCTTTTAACCGATCTTGGGAAAAATAAACCAAAAACGCCAGACTTGACCAAAGAAGTACGTAATGAGGGTTCCAGGCCCATCTGCTCACCGTGACAACTGGATACCAGCAAACAAGAATTAACCCTCCTAGATATATTTTTTTAGGGTTGATCTTTTTTATTAATAATAAAAATAATCCCGCGGTTACAATACCCCAAAAAGCAGTGCCGTAGACCGGGCCGATCGGTTTAAAATTCACAACTATTGCAAACGGCATAACCAAGTAATAACTTAAAGAACTAAAAACCTTGTCATTACCACTGGAAATAGGTCCGACCAAAGTGATCTTACGTTCATGAAAATACTGATGCATTCTGGCTAAATCACTCGACTCATCTCTGGTGAAACGGGCAGTTTGATCTAGATTATAAACTCGGGTGAACAAGATGGCGAGACAAAACAAAAAAAGAGATATTTTAGAAAACTTGCTCATGATTATCTCTCGAGGCTTGTTCATGTTTACATCTCGATGCTTGTTCATGATTATATCTTGATGCTTGCTCATGTTTATCTCTCGATGCTTGTTCATGATAATATCTTGAAGTTTATAATTGTGATGAAATTCTGCAGTACTCGAAATTAGTAGTCCAAAATTTTCTTATAACTGATATAAAAATAACTTCTCGTCAACCTGGTCAACCAACCTTCCTGTTTCTTTCTGCCAGTTATTCTTAGAAATAACTTTTGCACCTGGGTACATGATTTTTAGCTCATGTGGCTTGTGCTCGATTAAATCTAGAATTTCACTCTCTTTTTCTTCAACATTAATCCCCAGCAATATTAACTGAACAGGATTAACATAGACCATCTTGGCCTGAGTTAGTGCTGAGACCAGACTTGTATCAAAATATCTGGCCGTGCCAGGATCCACGATAACTGTGTCATCCTTGCTAATTTTCTCTAACAGGGCGAGTTCGGCTGAGCTGACGGTTTCAGAACTCAAATACTTAATCTTGGCTACAGAGATAACCGAGGGAATGGCTAACCCGACCACTGTTAAAATGAAGGCGCTCAGCAAAATCTTGTTTGAGATTTTTTGGTGTAGATAGCTTAAAACAAGTGCGCCAAAGATATTAGCCAAGATTAAACCATAGTACCAAAACTGAATCGAGTTCCAGACCATACCTCGTTGTAAAAAAAACAAAGGAAAAATCGTGCTAAATAAAAAGCCAGCCAAGATAACAAGATAAACTCGATTTGAGTTAACTTTTTTAAACAATAGCAAGGGAATAATGCCCAAGGCAGTAAACCTCACGCCCAAGTTTCCAAGAAAAAAAATTAGAATTTGTCTGGCTTTTAGTTCCCACAGCCGATACCAAGCATTCTTGTGGCGATAGTGATCCTCTAAAAACTTCCATTCTAGATGATTTAATCTATCTGGAGCCTCCACCATGGAGCTGATAAACCACAGGGGTTTGTAAATAAAAGACGAGGTGTTCAAGCCGGTGATCAACCAAAGAAAAGGTAAAGCAAGTATGGCTAATGCGCCTCCAAAAACAACAGGCCAAAAACTGCGTTGATTTATAAGTTTAATCAATAAATAAACCCCATACATCAAGCTTAATACCACAAAACTATAGCTTTTTATACCTATACTGGCAGTAATCAATAAGATTAGAATGAACTGGACTCCGCACTCCTCTAAAGAAATTTTTTTCTGTTTTTTTTCTAGAGATAATGACAGATGTATCAGTAACAGCACCATCATCATTAAAGCCAAACTTAAGATGATTTGGGGATTGATCATCATGCCAAAGGTTTGGCTAACCCAAAAGCTAGAGTCGTGCCAGGAGTGAACTGGAAAAAACCAGGGAATAAAATATGCAAAACTACCAGCAAAAAAGGTTAAAAATAGCAAGTATCCAGCAGTGATCTTGCCACCCAACCGTTTCCCTAAAGCCAGCGCGCTACCGGCCAGTAAGGAAGACAAGACCAATGGAAAAAACTGAAAGTAGAGGTGTGACACTTCTAGATTAAACACCTTACTCATGCCAGCAATCATTAAATCATAAAAATAATGGTAGTTTGTCACTGTTAAACTGAAATCAGATGGGTGCTCTGGAGGAATTGCCTTGACCAACTGGTTAATGAGCGCAATATGCCAGGCACTATCATGCAGTTGGCCAGATTGGATGATAAGGTTACCATCAATTTTTATCCAAGAAAAGGCGATGGTTGCATAAAAACTGAGCAAGGCCAAAAAGGCTAAAATTGATAAAAACTTACACTGAGTTGCTTTTTGCCAAACATCTTTTACCAATGAAAACAAGTTTTTACTGTTGAGTAATCCAATCGCGAGAGGTATCAGGGAAAAGAAGTAGACGCTTGCTCCGATTAAATGACCGAATAAAAAAAAGACCGAGGTGTTGATCGCGATCGATAGGAAAATACTGATCAAGATCTTTTCTAAAGAACTCAGAACTAGTCTTGTTTTGTTTAGTATCCAGAGTCCAAAGGAGATGTATTGCAGGGAAAAAACAATGATTGCAGAGAAAATGCTGAAGAAAATCATATAGATTATTTTATCTGAAAATTTTTGGTTTAAAACTCTAAATAAAAATCAGCAACCTCATGATATGATAGTATCATGATCTCGGTTGTTTTAGCCACTCACAATGAGGAACTTAACCTTGCTCGCTGTCTCAAATCAGTAAAAGATCTTGCTGATGAAATCATTGTTGTGGATGGTGAGTCCACCGACAACACAGTCAAGATCGCCAAAAAATTTAACGCAACAGTCATCTCTACAACCAACAAATCAAATTTTCACATCAATAAACAGATGGCCATGGATAAGGCTAAAGGTGAGTTGGTTCTTCAACTTGATGCAGATGAGGTGGTTGATCAAGAACTTAAAGAGTTCATTATCAATGAACATCAATCCCGACTCATAAAAAAAACTAAGCCGGTTAACTCTCAGCCGGTTGCGTGGTGGCTAAAGCGAAAAAACTATTTTCTTGGAGCATTTTTAAAAAAAGGCGGACAGTATCCTGATCCAGTGATTCGTCTCTATATTAATGGCTTTGCAAGATTACCCCAGGAAAATGTTCATGAGCAGATGTCGGTAAACGGTGAGCTAGGTTGGGCAGACGGGCATCTTCTTCATTACAGTAATCCACGGTTTAAAGACTACCTGCGTAAGTTTAAAACCTATACTACTTTTGAGGCTAAACGTTTACAAAAAAATAATTTTCAGCCTAATTTCATAAACTTAACTCAATATTTATTTATTAAACCTTTGATAACATTTTTTAAACTTTTTATTCGGCATAAAGGATTTGTTGATTTACACCGTGGTTTTATTTTTGCCTTTATGAGCGCTTTACACCATCCCACAACCTTTATAAAACTGGTAAAATTAAACTCAGCCCATCATCCTTAAAATTACATTTAATTAACTTGGTTCTTAATGAAACTTTCAGTTGTAATTAATACAAAAAACTCAGCCTCAACTTTAAAAAAGACCTTAGAATCTGTAAAGTTTGCTGATGAGATCATCGTGGTTGATATGAACAGTGTGGACAACACCATCAAGATCGCGAAAAAATTTACCTCAAAAGTTTTTCAACACAAAGATGTTGGCTATGTTGAACCAGCGCGTAATTTTGCCATTAGTAAGGCGAAACACGACTGGATCCTGATTGTAGACTCTGATGAAGTTGTTAGTGCCGGCTTAAAAAATTACATTAAGCGCATTATCAAGAGCAAACAGCCTGCTGACATCTACTTAATCCCTCGCCAAAATATTATTTTTGCTCATCAGATGGAGCACACGGGTTGGTGGCCAGATTATCAGCCCAGATTATTTAAAAAAGGTCAGATCAATTGGCCAGATAAAATTCACCAACTACCAACCCTAAATGGCAAGGTTCAAAAGTTGCCTTCAGAAAACTCATTGGCTTTAGTGCATCATAATTATGATAATGTTGCTTCTTATCTAGAGAGGCTAAACCGCTACACCTTAATTCAGGCGCAAAACGAAGCAACAGGGTTTGTGGAAACGGTCAATGCCTCAAAAATTATCAATAGTTTCTTTGAAGAATTTTTTAGAAGATTTTTTGTGTTATCTGGTTACAAGGATCAGGTAGTTGGCACTAGCTTATCTTTTTTGCAAGCCATGTATGAGTTAGTGGTTAAGCTGAGAATCTGGGAACAGCAAGAAAATTCTCAAATAAAACAGCCAAGCTCAGAGATTGTGGCGTCTTTAGAAACAAGTCGCAACCATTTAAACTATTGGTTAGCAGATTGGCATGCCAAACATAGCTCTGGCCTGAGAAATATTTATTGGAAACTGCGTCGCAAACTACAGATTTAAAGTTTTTGTGCTAACACCATTACAGTTCAAGCAACTCGCATTGAACTTGATTGTAAACTTAAAATTATGACAGATCTTAAAAATATGGAGCAACCCTTACCCTTAATCACTATTATTATTGTTAATTATGATACTACTAACTTTACCAATGAATGCTTGCAAAGTTTACAAAAACTTGAGCATACTGATTTTAGATACAACATTTTAGTGGTCGATAATGGCTCGCAGGTAGTTTATAAAATTCCAAGTAAACTTAAACTTAATAAGGGTAATAATTATGAAACTATTGAGTTAATCCGTAGCGAGGCAAACATTGGCTTTACCGGTGGCAACAACTTGGGCATGAGTTATGCAGTTAAACTTTATAACCCAGATTATTTTTTACTACTTAACTCTGATACTATTGTGAGGCCAGACTTTCTTGAAAAGTTGTTCTTGTCGATTCAAGGGAACAAGCGCGGTGTTGCCGGTCCAAAAATTTATTTTGAAAAAGGCTATGAATTCTTTGTTGATAACTATCAAAAAAACCAGTTGGGCAAGGTTATCTGGTTTGCTGGCGCCACTATTGACTGGCCCAATCTAATGGCTTTTCATCGAGGTGTTGATGAGGTTGATCGAGGCCAGTTTGATCACTTAACTAAAACCGATTTTGTTACAGGCTGTTGTATGTTAATAAAAAGAGAGGTGATTGAAAAAGTTGGCATTTTAGACAAACGTTACTTTTTATATTTGGAGGATGTTGATTACTGCATGAGAGTTCTTAGACACGGTTATGATTTGGTTTTTTGCCCAGAGTCTGTGATTTATCATAAAAATGCGGGCTCGTCTGGCGGTTCTGGCTCAGCCATCCATCTCTATTATCAAACCAGAAACAGATTATTATTTTTTATCCAGCATGCTCCACAAAGATATAAATTGACGGCGATAAAATTTTTGTTAAGGTTATTAGTAAGCCTTGACAAAACTGAGCGACAAGCGAGCCTAGATTACTTGCTAAAAAGATATGGCAAACAACCGATAATTTAAAAAGTAAACAACCGATAATTTAAGATAATTTAAAAAGTAAACTTTAAAAATCGTTAACCAACAACAATGTCAGCCAAGATTACCGCGATTATTATTGCCAAGAACGAGGAAGCAACTCTTGAGTATTGCATCAAGACCTTAAGCTGGGTTGATAAAATCTTGGTGATTGATAATGGCTCAGAAGATAAAACCTCTAAAATCGCTGAAGATTTAGGTGCGACCGTGATTCATTTTGCTCATTCTGCGTTTGATCGCTTGCGCAATGAAGCCATGCTTCATGTTAATACAGAATGGTTGTTTTACATTGATGCTGACGAGCGTGTGACCCCAACCTTGGCTAAGGAAATCTTGGTTCATATTGAAACCGGAGGCAGTCAGGTGATGGCCATGAAACGCAAAAATATTTGTTATGGTAAGGAGTTTAAACACGGTGGCTGGCAAGAGGATGAGGTGACCAGAGTTTTTCACCAAGATGTGTTAAAAAAATGGCAGGGCAAGGTCCATGAAAGCCCAGAGTACGAAGGTAAAAAGTTTTTACTTCATAGCCCCTTGATTCATTTAACTCATCGCAACACGATTCAGGGATTAACAAAAACTATATCTTGGACACCGATCGAGGCAGAACTGCTTTACAAAAGTAATCTGCCCAGAGTAACGTTTTTTACCATTTTACGTAAGGGTTTGATGGAGTTTATTCGTCGAGGTATTTTACAAAAAGGTTACAAGGATGGCATGCCTGGCATAATCGAGGCATTGGTGCAGGCAGTTAATAAAATCTTGATTTATATTCAGGTTTGGGAGTTTCAGCAAACGCCAACTCTGCCAGATCAATACCGAAAACATGAGATCGAGATTGCTAAGCTGTGGGAAACCGAGAATCCAACCAAACTAAAAGCAGGAAGATAAACCTCAATCATGACAATCTGTTTATTTAGCCCCTATCTGCCAAATAATTTTGGCGGTGGTGAAAAATATTTACTAGACTCGGCTTTAGCCTTAAGACACAGTAAAAAGCACCAAGTTTATGTGGCCATCAGTTCTTCTGGGCAAAATTTAACAGTTAGTAGGTTAAAAAAGATCAAACATGATTATGAACAGTTTATGGGAGCCAGCTTAAAAGAACTGCATTTTATTGCCACACCTTTAGCCTCTTCTGCTAATTTTTTAAAGAAATACTTATGGACGCGTCACTTTGATGTCTTGTTTTACTTAACCGACGGTAGCTTATTTTTTTCTGGTGCAAAACGCAATATTCTACATATTCAGGTGCCTTTAAAGCTAGACAAATCTGGCTGGTTAGAACGACAAAAGTTAAAAAATTGGCATAAAAAAATAACCAACTCATATTTTACAAAAAGTATTATTGAGCCCAGTTGGCAAACAAAGATTGATTTAGTGCATCAGCCAATGATTGAGGCTGAGCCATTGATTGTCAGCACAGATCTTCACAAGAAGGAAAAGATAATATTAAATGTTGGCAGATTTTTTCCACAACTGCATAGCAAGCGTCAGGACATCATGGTCAAGATTTTTGCTCGTTTACTAAGAGATCATAAGCGAGAGGTCAAAGATTGGAAACTTGTCCTGATCGGCAATGTCGAGGATAAAAAGTTCGCAACTCGCGTTAAATCCTTGGCAAAAGGCTTGCCAATCGAGATCAAGCATGAGGTGAGTCGCAAAGAGTTGATAGAGTATTATCAGCGGAGTAGTATCTACTGGCATGCCACTGGCTACCGAGTCAACGAACAACAAACTCCAGAAAAGGTTGAGCATTTTGGCATTAGCACGGTTGAGGCGATGGCGTGTGGTAATGTGCCGGTGGTGATGGGCAAGGGTGGTCAGCTGGAAGTGGTTGGTGAGGATTTTCAAGATTGGCTGTGGCTAACTCAGCATGAGTGTCTTAAAAAAACCAAGCAGTTGATTAAAAATCAGGAGTTACGTTTGCAGTTACAAAAAAGAGCTCAACAGCGATCAAGACAGTTTTCTCCTGAAGCTTTTACAACTAAACTAGAACAGTTATTGTATTAATCAAGTATTAACAAATTATAAAAATGAGACAACCCATCAGTATCGTTATCCCAACCTACAATGGTAAAAAACTTTTACAAAAAAATTTACCTTCTGTATTGGCAAGTTTGCAAAAAGATGATGAGCTGATCATTGTTGACGATCACAGCACAGACCAAACCCTACGTTATTTAAGTCGCAAGTTTAAGTTAGAGTTTTCAGCGATCGGCGGTGATGAGTATGGAGATCTTGAGCTGTACACTGCTCAGTTAAGATCTAAAGCCAGGATAAAGGTTATTTACAGTTTAGATAATCTCAGGTTTGCTGGTGCGGTCAACCGAGCAGTTGCCCAAGTCACGCATAAGCATTTTTTATTAATCAATAATGATGTGAGTCTAAAACCAAAAACTATTGAAAAACTATTAGCAAACTTTTCTCAGAAAAAAAACTTGTTTGCAGTGGGCTGTTTAGAAACCGAACCCAATCAAGGCAACATTCAGGGTGGTAAAAATAAACTCGTTTTTAACAAAGGTTTGTTTTCGCATCAGCGAGCTGAAGAGTTTAATTCTGGTTCCACAGCCTGGGCAAGCGGTGGTAGTGCCATGATCAACCGAGCCAAGTGGTTAAAACTGGGCGGGTTTGATAGTGATTTTTATCCAGCTTATTGGGAAGATATTGATCTATCCAATCGGGCAAAGGAACAAGGTTGGCAGGTTTGGTTTGATCAAGAAGCCGAGGTTGTTCATAATCACGAATCTACCAACCAACCGGTTTTTGGTAAATCTTACTTAGACAAGATTAGTTGGCGTAATGCTGACCGGTTTACAGCCAAACATGCAAAAGGAAAACAAAAAATAGCTTTTTACCTATATAAGCCGTTTTGGTTTTGGCAAAGATTAAAATATTCTTTAAAGACTAAACAGGGTTTGGCTTGTGTTGGTATTCTGCTCATTGCTACCTTTCTTCGTTTTTTTCAGTTGGCTCAAGTTCCGGCTGGCATGACTTGGGATGAAGCTGCTATTGGTTACAATGGTTATTCGGTGATTAAAACTCATTATGATGAGTGGTTAGAACAGTTCCCGATCTCCTTTAAATCTTTTGGCGATTACAAACCACCTCTAGCAATTTATTTAACAGGCTTGTTCACGGCCTTACTTGATTTAAACTTGTGGGTGCTTCGTTTACCCTTTGCCTTGGCAGGCGTTTTAGCAGTTTTAGGCATGATCAAGTTAACTCAAGAACTACTAGAAATCACTCGTGCTCAAACTAAACTCAACTCAAGTTTGATAAGTTTAATTGCTGGGTTAATGCTAGCAGTTTCACCTTGGCATTTACATTTTTCCCGAACCGGTTTTGAGTCCGGGCTGGCTCTTACTTTGATTATCTGGGGATTTTATTTTCTGGTTAAATATTTGAAAAAGGTACACATTGTCAGCCTTAAAGAACAGTTGCGTAATTTATTACCTGCTGTTACCTTGCTTTCAGCCTCATTTTACACCTATCACAGCACAAAGATCGTGCTTCCCTTGTTGGTTGTATTTTTTCTAGCTCTGTATAGAAAAAGAGTGCTGGTTAAACCTCTGGGACTGATCGTCTCAGCTGTTTTTGCTGGGCTTTTAACCACGCCATTTATCAAGGATTCACTGTTTGGTGGAGGTATGGCACGCGCCGGAACCTTGCTGTTCTTTAAAACGAACAACTTAAAGGAACTACTCACCTCGATGTTCTATCGAGTTGGTGTGCACCTTTCTCCTCAATTCTTGGTAGGTGGTTGGACAGACACTCTCAGGCATGGTTCTGGTCGTTGGGGAGTGTTATTACCTGTGACATTTTTGCTGTTTATTGCTGGTTTAGTTTTATTAGTCAGAAACATCCTCTCAAAAAAAACCATCTTGTTTATTGCTGATAACAAGCGAAGCAATCTGTTACGAATCGCTTTTGTGTGGATAATGCTGGGTTTATTACCAGCTATTTTAGGTGAGGAGTATCCACAAGCAAATCGAGCCTTGCTAGCTCTCCCAGGCTTTCTATGGTTGGCTTTGGCTGGTTTAGATTGGTTAGTTGAGGCTTTTGCCAACAAGAGTTTTACGATAAAAAGGATCTTACTCTTATTTTTGTCAATCTACTTGATTAATATAGGATTGTATCTCTATTATTATTTTCAAGATTTTCCTCGGTTAAGTGCTCAGGCTTTTAATCAGGGTTATATCGAGGCAATGGAGTTGGCTTATCAATACGAACAAGGTGTTAATGGCAAGCCAGAGGTGGATCAGATTGTTGTTTCTAATCAATATGGACAAGCATATATTTATGCACTTTGGGTTAGAAAAACCAATCCTATTTGGTATCAGGGCGGATCCTTGATTAAGTATTTATTTGTCGATAAAGTGACTAATAATGATTTGCTCAGACGTAACTCGTTAATTGTGGCAACCCAAGATGATGAGGTGATCTTAGCTGAGCCAATTGATGAGGTAAAGACTAATAGCGGAGAGGTGCGCTTCAAACTATATTTAACTGAATAAAAAAACTCGCCTCATGAAGAGGCGAGTTGTGCGGACTCATCTTTTTATATATCAAAATGTCATCAATTCAAGATCAGTTACTCTCAACAATCTCTCAACTAGATTTATCAGGAGGTATCACCCCTACCCTAGATTTTCCTGCTGATCCAAACTTTGGAGATTTTGCAAGCAATATTGCCCTTCAAGGATTTGCCCAACTTTCTGCAGAGCAAAGGCAAGATTTAAAGGTTAACTCACCTCGAGACCTGGCCCAGCAGTTGGTTGCTCAACTTCAAGAAAAGATCAAGCAACAGCCTCAACTGGCTCAGCATATTGCTCAGATCTCGGTTGATGGACCTGGTTTTATCAACTTCACTCTGTCCGATGAGTATCTAAAATCTCTGATCGCTCAAGTGTTATCTCAACCTGATTATGGAGCCGGTGCTCAGCAGTTAGAAACCAGATGGGAGATTGAGCACACCTCGCCCAATCCAAACAAGGCCATGCATCTAGGACATCTGCGTAACAATGTGACTGCCATGGCTATTGCCAACCTTTGGCAAACTCAAGGGATAAAGGTGATTCGCGATGCGGTTGATAACAATCGTGGCATTGCTATTGCGCGTCTGATGTGGGGTTATTTAAAGTTTGCTCATCGAGAAGATGAGTCAGTAGATAAACGAGAGGATAACTCAGCAGATAAACGAGAGGATGAGTCAGCAGATATAAAAGAAGATAAAAGAACAACAGATCTAAACTATTGGTTTGAACATCAAGATGAATGGCTGACGCCAAAAGATAAAAACCAGCGACCTGATAAGTTTGTTGATGAGTTATACTTGAAAGCCTCTGAAGACTTTAAGAATAATTCTGATACCGAGCAAAAGGTGCGTCAAATGGTGGTTGATTGGGAGCTGGGTGATAAAGCAACCTGGGCCTTGTGGACAAAAGTGCTGAGTTATTCCTATCAGGGTCAAGAAATGACCTTGCAACGATTGGGTAATGTCTGGGACAAGGTGTGGCACGAGCATGAACATTATCAACAAGGCAAGGA
>CAZCXA010000018.1:0-5681 GCA_964502565.1 uncultured Pseudomonadales bacterium | reverse complement strand
TTTAAAAAGCTGGCTGATGGTGCGGTTTTAACCAACCTAGAAAAGTATAACTTGCCTGATACTATCGTGCAAAAGGCTGATGGTACCTCTTTGTATATCACTCAGGATATTGCGTTAACCAAGCTGAAAAAAGACACCTTGAGTGCGCAAAAACTGCATTGGATGGTTGGTCCAGAGCAAAGCCTGGCGTTAAAACAGCTGTTTGCGGTTTGTGACCAGTTCGGGATTGCTCGGTTACAAGATTTAACTCACTTATCTTATGGCTACATGAGTATTAAGGGTGCGGGCAAGATGAGCTCGCGTTTAGGTAATGTGGTTTATATTGATGATCTAGTGGACGCGGTTAAAAACGAGGTTAAAACTACCATGGCGAAAAATCGCACTGATTTTTCAGCAGAAATGCTGGAGAAGATCTCGGAAACTGTGGCACTGGGTGCGATTAAGTACAGCATCTTAAAGGTTGGTAGAATGAGTCCAACCGCGTTTGATCTTGACTCGGCTTTGCGTTTAGACGGCAACAGCGGACCTTATTTGCAATACACCTATGTGAGAGCCAACTCTGTTTTAGAAAAAGCAGAGTATCAGGTTGGCACCAACAGTAGTCAGGAGTTAACCCAGTATCGGTTAAACCCTGAGGAAAAAGCCATCTTAAGACATATATCAAGATACCCAACCCTTGTTCAGCTTGCTAGTGAGGCCTGCGAACCCAGTAAACTGGCCAACTTCCAGTATGAGCTATCACAAAAGTTTAATAGTTTTTACAACAAACATCAAATCTTAACTGAAGACCTCACAACCTCTACTTTTCGCCTCAATCTCACTCAAAGTATGATGCAACTGTTAAAGCACGGTCTGGAGATACTGGGTATTGAGATTCCGGACAAGATGTAACTTCCACAACCTTTATTTTTTCTGATATTATATCCCTACTATGAAAAATAAACTCAGAGTATTGTTTGACGCGAGTCCTATGTTTAATGCTCACGCTATCAGAGGCGTTGGCATCTATACCAGACTACTGATGGAGCACCTTAACCAGATTAAAGGTCTGAAGGTTTTAAAATCAAGTAGTTCCTTAGCAAAAACCTTTGATCCAGATGTGGTTCATTATCCCTATTTTGATTTTTTTTCGCCCAGTTTGCCAATTCATAGCGTAAAAAAAACCGTGGTGACTATTTACGATGTTATTCCGCTGATCTTCCCCAAGTATTATCCTTATGGTTTGCGTGGTTCGCTCTCACTTAGATATCAGCGTTTTGCCCTGCACTCTGTGACCGCGGTGGTGACGGTTTCTCAAGCTTCAAAAGACGACATTGTGAGACATTTAGGCTATCCAAAGGAGAAGATTCATGTTGTTCAAGCAGCGGGTAATCCCGCGATAAAAAAAACAACCAAGGTTGAGACCAAACGGGTGAGAAAAAAGCATGGCTTGCCGAAAAATTACGTGCTATATGTCGGTGATATCAACTACAACAAGAATCTACCTCAGCTAATCAAGGCGGTTAAGTTTTTGCCGGAGCAGATTAATTTAGTCTTGGCAGGTAAGAACTTCCGTCAACAAAACATTCCAGAATGGCAATGGATCAGTTCTCAGATTGAGTTGAGTGATGTAAAAGATCGAGTTTTTTTTGCGAATGAGTTAACTGATGAGAAGGAACTGAGTGCGGTTTACAGCGGTGCCTTGTGCTATGTGCAACCGTCTTTATATGAAGGTTTTGGCTTACCGGTTTTAGAGGCAATGCAGGCTCACACCCCGGTGGTGAGTAGCGAAAACTCATCTTTGATCGAGGTTGGCAATGGTCATGTGGTTTTTGTTAACAGCCAGGCCGAGTCATTGGCTGATGGCATTATGCAGGTTAATGCTTGGCCTGATAGCAAGCGACAGAAGGTGATTAATGATGCTGAGGCTTGGGCAAAAAGTTTTAGCTGGAAAAAAACTGCCCAACAGATGTTTGAGATTTATAAGAAAATATAAAAAACCGTGTTTTGTTAAAAAAGTGCCTGTCAAAAAACTGAAAGTTAAGACACTTTTGTTGTTTTGATTTGCTAAAATGTTCTTAACTTGGCTAGATGTATTATTTATAGCAAAAAACTCATAGATATACTTTGATGAAGTGAATTGATGGTCAAAGTTATGCTATTGAGAGCATTAGCAAGAAATACGTCACAAATTTAAATTTATGAAAATTCTCATCACCGGGGGAGCAGGCTTTATTGGCTCACATGTTGCAGATTTATATCTTAAACACGGTCATGAAGTAGCTGTTTTAGACAACCTCTCAACCGGTAAAAAAGAGTTTGTTAACTCTCGGTCAAGATTTTATCAAGCTGATATTACTGACGAACAAGCAGTTTCTCAAGTGATGACCGAGTTTCAACCTCAAGTAATCAACCATCATGGTGCTCATATTCAAGTAGGTTATTCAGTAGAAAATCCTCAGTTTGATGCTCAAAACAACATAATTGGTCTATTAAATATTATGCAACTAGCGAAAAAGGTAGGGGTAAAAAAGGTTATTATGGCCTCTACTGGCGGAGCCATGTATGGCAACAAGCAAACACCGTTTACTGAAACCATGAAGGAAGAACCGCTGTCACCCTATGGTGTGTCTAAGCGTGCAGGTGAGTTGTATCTAAACTATTATTATGAACAGTTTGGCATTAAATATATTGCCCTGCGTTACTCTAATGTGTATGGCCCGCGCCAAAATGCGCATGGTGAGTCTGGTGTGATCGCGATTTTTTCTGAGGTGCTGGCAAAAGATGAGACTCCGATTATTAATGGCGATGGCACGCACACGCGAGATTATGTTTTTGTGGAGGATGTGGCTCAAGCCAACCTATTAGCACTTGAGTCAGATTTTGTTGGAGCGATGAATATTGGTACTGCTCGTGAGATCTCAACCAACGAGGTGTTTAAGCAAGTTGTGTTAGAGTTTGGTAAAGATGTTAAGGCTCAATATGGACCTGAAAGACCTGGTGAACAGATTAGAAGCTCTTTAGATTATTCATTAGCTAAAAAGGTCTTAGGCTGGGAGCCGAAAGTGAGGTTTGAGCAGGGGGTAAAAAAAGTGGCTAACTGGTATAAAGTCCCTAGAGTGTGATTTTTTTGTTAAAATATTAAGACTATGAAAATTCAAGAGTTAATTATCCCAGTTTTAAAAAAATATGGCGTAAAAAAGGCATCGCTTTTTGGATCGTATATTAGTGGTGGCTTTAATGAGGACAGTGATCTCGATATTTTAATTGAACCTCCAAATAATATGGGTTTGGAGTTTCTTGATTTAAAACATGAACTAGAAGATATGTTAAATAAAAAAGTTGACTTGATTACATATCAAGGTCTGGACAGATATTTGAAACCTTATATCTTGAAATCTCAAAAAACTATCTTGTGAAAAATAAAAAAGAAAACATTATTTATCTTTTTCATATACGAGATGCTATAGAAAAAATTCTAGGCTATCTTAAAGATCATGATTATGAAGCGTTGCAAGAAAATGAGTGGGACAGGGATGCGGTTGCGAGAAATTTAGAGATTATTGGAGAAGCAGCAAACAACCTAACCTCAGATTTTTGTAAAAAGTTTGATGAGGTTTCTTGGCGAAAAATTATTGATTTGCGTAATGTTGTTGTCCATGATTATGCAGAATTGGATTTGAAAATAATTTGGAATATTATTACTCAGGATGTGCCTGAATTATTAGAAAAAATCAATAAAATAATTTCAGAGCTAGAATTAATGAAAGGGAAAGTTTTAAAAAAATAATGTGATGTAGGAGAAATTCTTGCTCAATTTAGCGTATAATCTGTCCTACGACTCAGGTTGTTTTTAGACGGATTTGTCGCTTAACCAAGATTGGTCTTGATAAGATCACAAGTTGAGAGCATAATAAAAAAGTTTTCTAACAAAAAAGTTTTTTTAAATAGAAAGAGGGTCAAAACTCTATCCAAACAATAACATTGAGGTCATCTTTAATAACTTTATTTTATTTAAATTTATTTTCAAAAGATTATGTCCCTTCTTGTCACCGGTTGCGCTGGATTCATTGGGTCACACACCACCCAAGCTTTGCTTAAAAAAGGCTATAATGTGATTGGTGTTGACAACCTTAATGATTACTACAACCCTGACTGGAAAAAACAAAACCTAGCAAAGTTTAAAGATGAAACTAATTTTACTTTTCATTGCCTTGATATCACTGATCAAGCATCGCTTGAAAAACTCTTCAAACAAGCCTCTGAAGAAAAAAACCCCATCAGTAAAATAATCCATTTTGCTGCTCGGGCTGGGATGAGGATCTCAATCAAGCAACCTCTGTTATATTCTAAGGTTAATATTGAAGGCACCTTAAACCTGTTAGAGTTGGCACGTCAATTTGAGGTGCCTCATTTTATTTTTGCCTCCTCTAGCAGTGTTTACGGTAACCAAAAAAAGGTGCCGTTTAGCGAAACCGACCCAGTTAATCAACCGGTCAGCCCTTACTCAGCCACTAAAAAAGCGGGTGAGATGTTGTGTCATACCTATGCTCATTTGTATGGAATAAACACCAGTTGTTTGCGATTTTTCACTGTTTATGGTCCGGCAGGTCGTCCTGATATGGCACCTTACTTGTTTACCGAGGCCATCTTAAAAAACAAGCCGATTAAAAAGTTTGGCGATGGCTCAACCAGGCGTGATTATACTTATATTGATGATATTGTTAACGGCGTAGTCTCGGCTGTTGAGCACCTTTTTCCTTTTGAGATTTTTAACTTAGGTAATAACCATCCGGTCAGCTTAAATGAGTTTATTGCTGAGATTGAAAACGCCACAGGCAAAAAAGCTGTTATTCAGCAAGAACCGATGCAGGCAGGCGATGTTAAACAGACTTATGCTGGTATTGATAAGGCAAAAAAAATGCTTGGGTTTGAACCCAAGACCAGTTTAAAAGAGGGGTTAAAAAGATTTGTAAAGTGGTATAAAGCAGAGAGGCTGTGAAGGTAAGCTCAAGAACGAATGTTAGCGATCACTCTTTTTTATACAAACTTAATCTTAACTTACATAAAAAAATTATGTCTAAATCGCAACCCCCTTTTTACTCATTTATCATCCCTGTATTTAATGAGGCAGGTAATGTGGCTAAACTTCACGCAGAGATCTTAGCTACCGGCAACTCCTTAAAGAAACCCTTTGAGATCATCTTTATCAACGATTGCTCAAACGATGAGACTTTAAAAGAACTACGTCAACTAAAACCGATCACTATTCTTAACTTCCGCAGGAACAGTGGCCAGTCAGCCTCGCTTGATGCTGGTTTTAAACAGGCTAAAGGTAAAATCTTGATTAGTTTAGACGGTGATGGCCAGAATGATCCGGCAGATGTACCTAAACTGCTAAAAAAACTTGATCAAGGTTATGATGTGGTTTGCGGTTGGCGACACAAACGTCAAGATTCTTCCTGGCGCAAGTTTATCTCTTTAGGTGCTAGAATCTTGCGCTCTCAACTGGTTTCAGACGGAGTGCATGATGCTGGTTGCACCTTGCGTGTTTATAAACAAGAAGCAATGGCAGATATTGATTTATACGGAGAGATGCACCGCATGATTCCTGCCCTCTTACGCTGGAGCGGGTTTAAGGTTGGTGAGGAGCGGGTTAACCATAGAGCGCGGACGGTTGGTTATAGCAAGTATAACTGGAA
>CAZCXA010000017.1:0-21804 GCA_964502565.1 uncultured Pseudomonadales bacterium | reverse complement strand
TTAGCTTACTTCAAGAAATCATCGATATCTAACTCATCATTTAATAGCGCATCTAACTCCTCCTCGCTTACCTCTATCCTCAGCCGGTAGTTTTGACTACTACTTTTGTCGCTATTTTTTTTATATTGAGAATCATTAATCATGTTTTTACTTTTAAGATGAACCATCTTATTATCTTTTGTGTATTGTTCTAAATCTCCGAAATAATTTTTTCTGACAAGATTTTTTGATGGTAGTTGAGTTAAAAATCTACTGGGACTGGATTGTGCATTATACCCATACAGCCATCGATTGGTGGCATAGGTTAAATACAGTTGCTCCTTAGCGCGAGTAATACCTACGTAGCACAGTCGGCGTTCCTCTTCTAACTTCTCAATTTCATATAAACTACGACTGTGAGGCAGTAAGCCCTCCTCTAACCCAACCATAAACACGACCGGAAACTCTAAACCTTTAGCTGAGTGAAAACTCATCAAGCTAACTCGATTTGCGGTCTTTGCTAGTGGTAAATCTTTCATCTGTTCATCCTGCACCAGGCTCACATTTTCCAAAAAAATAATAGTGTTTTTAAACTGAGTTGCCACGTTTAACAACTCCTGCACGTTTTCAATCCGTTCCTCATCTTCTGGATTTTTAGGGTCAAACCTATCCAAATAGCCAGTACTTTGCAAAATACCCTTCATCAACTCATAAGGATCTTCCAGATCTATTCTTTGTTTAGTAGCTTTTTTTTGTAGCCAGTTTTGGAACCGTTCAAATCGTCGTTTACCAAGCTTGATCACTCTTTCTTGACTAACCGAGTCTTGCTCGTTAACAATCAAGCGCAAGTAAGCCAGGATGTCCTTTACTTCTGCACGCTCATAGAACTTAAAACCGCCAATCACTTGATATGGAATGCCCGCCTTGACAAAGTACTCCTCAAAAGCCCGTGACTGAGCATTAACTCGATATAGGATTGCTATATCTTGATATTGATACTTTTTTTTAAGCTGACGAATTTGCTCGATCACAAACTCAGACTCAGTATAGGAAGAGTTGGTCTCAACAACATTGATCGGTTCGCCTTGGGTTTTGTTGGTCCAGAGCTTTAAGGTTGGGTGAGTAGAGTTGTTGCTTATAAGCTTGGTAGCAACCGCTAAAATCGGTTTAGTGGAGCGATAATTTTGCTCCAGTCGATACTCTTTAACTGGAGAAAAATCTTGTTTTAAGTGTAGTAGATTGCGGTAGTCTGCGCCTCTCCAGGCATAAATACTTTGAGCAAAATCTCCGACTACGTAAACATTATTTTGTGGTTGTGCCAGTTGCTTGGTTAGTTGATACTGAGCCTTGTTTGTATCTTGATACTCGTCTATTAAGACATGAACAAACTGTTGTTGATACTTGGTTAAGATATCAGGATGGTGATTAAATAATGTCACGCTATTAAACAAGAGATCATCAAAATCAACCGCGTTTTGTTTTAGCAACTTATCTTGATAGACTCGATAAACCTTTGCCACCACTTCCTCAAACTCATTGCTAACTTGCGAGGCATACTCATCGACGTCTAATAAGTTATTTTTAGCAGTTGAGATCACAGCCTTGATAAAGGCGGGTTTAAACTTTTTAGAGTTAATGTTTTTTTCTTTGTAGATCTGTTTGATGAGTGAGGTTTGGTCACTGGAGTCATAGATTAAATAATCCTGATCATAGCCGATTGCTTTACCCTCTTGTCGTAAAATCCGAGCACAAAAACCATGAAAGGTGCCGGAGTACGGCAGTTTGCTGTGAGTAAGCTGATAGATGCGCTTCATCATTTCATTTGAAGCCTTGTTGGTAAAGGTAACCAAAAGAATATTGCTCGGGTCTACCTGCTGGGTTTGAACAAGCCAGGCGGCATGGGTGGTAAGAACCTTGGTCTTGCCACTACCAGCGCCAGCCAAGACAACAGCCGGACCATGGGCATGAGTGACGGCCTGTTGCTGATTTTCATTGAGCAGGGAGAGTTGTTGCGTAAGTTGGCTCATTGCTGTTACTACCAGTACTTTGTTAACTATTAATCTTGCTGTCACATCTTAACATGTAGAACTGGTCAGTATATAGTATTATTAGAAAGTTATAAATAGCGTTGTTTTTATTTTTTCTATTAAAAAATACTATGTCTAAGACCATTATTGCCAACTGGAAATCAAACCTGAATATCAATCAAGCTTTTTATTGGTTGGAACAACTGGAGGAGTATTTTTTTGATCCAACAGCCAAAAGCGTTTTTGCTGATTATAGTTTAATCATAGCTCCGCCCTACCCTTTGATACCAGTGTTGTATGAGTTAGCTTTGAAGCTAAGGGTAAAACTGTCAGCTCAGGATATTAGTCCGTTTAGCGCCGGCAGTTACACCGGAGCTGTCTGCGCAGAGAACTTAGCAGGCTTGGGTGTGAGCCACGTCATTGTGGGACACAGCGAGCGCCGGCGCCACTTTTGTGAAACTTATGAGATGGTTGCTGATAAGTTAGCACAGTCCTGGAGTGCAGAAATGTCTACAATTTTGTGTCTGGACGAACCAGATATCAAGCCTCAGCAGTTAGCTTTAGATGAAAAGTATCCTGATTGGGCAACTCATCAAGATTTACTCACCATTGCCTATGAACCTTTATCAGCTATTGGTAGTGGTCAAAGTGCTGACCCTGATCAACTCAAACAACTAGTGACAACCATTAAACAAGATTTTAATGATGTGCCGGTTTTGTATGGCGGTAGTGTCACAGCGGAGAATATTGCTGAGTTTATACAGATTGCTGACGGTGTTTTGGTGGGTGGTGCTTCTCTTGAAGTTGATCAGTTCACGGCTTTGTTAGAGGAAGTTAAAAAGATGGAAGATTTAAAGTGAAACCTTTAGACTCTAGAATCAAGATTCAAAAACATCATATCTTGTTGACCGTGATCTTGGTTTTTAGTATCCTCACTCGATTGTGGCGATTAAGTTACCCTGCTCAAGAGTATTTTGATGAGGTTTATCATCTCCCAGCCGTACGCTTGATAGTTAATAATGATCCGCGAGCGTATGAATGGTGGCATGCACCGATTGCAGAGGTTGGCAACCAGATCAACAACCATGATTGGCTCCACCCTCCTTTGGCCAAATTAATTCAAGCGGGTTTTATTAAGATCTTCTCAGACACGCCTTTTTTTTGGAGATTACCATCTGCTTTTGCTGGTGTGGGGTTGGTGGCAACGGTTTATCTTTTAGCTCAGCAAGTTTTTTCGCAAGTTTATACCTCAAAAGAAAAATTTGTAAAACTGGGGTTATTATCGGCCTTTTTGACAGCCACAAGCGGTTTAGTTTTGGTGCAATCCAGAATTATGATGAATGATATTTTTTTAAGTTTGTGGTTGTGTTTGGCAGTAGTATTTTACTGGCACTGGCAAAAAAGGGCTAAAGATTTAAACTTGGTATTGATTGGTATTTTTTTAGGGTTAGGATTAGCAACAAAATGGAGCGCGATTTTTTTGCTGATTTTTTTACTTGGAGTCATTTCCTTTACCGCGCTTAAGAATAAAAAACTTAAGATTTTTATGCTGAGTTGTTTTTGTTTAGTACTTTTGCCTCTGTTTGTTTACCTCTTAAGTTATACTCAGATGTTTTTACAAGGAAAAACATTTCAAGATTTTATTAAGTTACATCAACAGATTATTTGGTATCAAACCCATCGACAAGAAGGACATGCTTATGCCTCAGCACCTACCCAGTGGCTGTTTAACATCAGGCCGGTGTGGTATTGGCAGGATCAGCAACTTGAAAACTCTCAAACTGCTAATATTTACCTTTTAGAAAATCCTGTCTGGCATCTCTTGGGCTTATCAGCAGTTGGTTGCTTTTTATTTTATTGGTGGAAAACTCGAGATAAGACTCAAACTAAAACCAAACTTTACTCATTTTTATTGGCAGTTTTTGGACTCGTTTTTCTACCATGGCTAGCTTCTCCTCGAGTCATGTTTTATTTTCATTACCTACCTGCAGTGCCATTTTTAGCCATTATCTTAGCAGAGTTTTTAGAGTCAGAGTTAAAAAATTTTTCTAAAGTTTTGTACTGGTTGGCAATTTTTTTAATCTTGGTTGGGTTTTTAGTTTTTTATCCACACTGGACTGGCTTGCCTGTGGCAAAGACCTGGGCACAAACAGTTTATTTTGCGATACAATCATGGCAATAAACTGTTTTTTAAATGATGACAAACTCAGCCAACCTTGCTCCTAGAGCCAAGTCACCTGTCAAACTAGCCTCTCTGTCAATCTTTTTTCCTTGTTTTAACGAAGAAAAAAATGTACCGATCATGGTTAATCAGGCTTTAAAAGTTTTGCCTAAAGTGGCAAAAAAGTTTGAGATTATTGTGGTTAATGACGGTAGTGATGATCGCACCAAACAAGTGACACAGCAGTTGATGGCTCAATATTCCCAGGTTAAGTTGGTGAGTCATCAACAGAATCAAGGTTATGGCGCAACAGTCAGAACCGGCTTTTCTGTTTGCCAGTATGACTGGATTTTTTTTACTGATGGCGATGCACAGTTTGATCTGCAGGAGTTGACAGATTTTGTGTCTTATTCTCAAAATTATCAGGCAATTTTAGGTTTTCGCAAACAGCGAGCTGATGGTTTTAAGCGTGCCTTGTTTGCAAAACTGTATAAATTTTATATTGACGCTTTGTTTAGAGTACATGTTAAGGATATTGACTGTGCTTTTAAATTGATCAAGGCGGAGTTAATCAAGGATCTGGATTTTTTTTCTAATGGGGCTTTTATCAGTGCGGAGTTGCTCTATAAACTAAAAAAGAAAAAGGTGCGGTTTAAACAGCTTCCGGTAAATCATTATCAGCGTCAGCATGGTAAATCTACCGGAGCAAACTGGCGTGTGATCGCGATTGGATTACTAGAACCGCTCAAACTTTATTTAAAAATGAAGTTTAATCTCAACTTATGAAGATTGCAATTATTGGTGCTGGTTTTACTGGCTTATCTGCAGCTTATGATTTAGCAAAGGCTGGGCATAAGGTGGTGATTTTTGAAAAAAAATCTCAACCCGGTGGTTTGGCTGGAGGGTTTTTAGCCAAGGGCTGGGAATGGCCTTTAGAGTATTATTACCACCATGTGTTTGTTACTGATAAAGCCATTAAAGATTGGTTGTTAGAGTTGGGGCTGGCAGATAAGTTATTTTTTCAAGATGCTGAGACTTATTCTCTGTTGAGGCGTCATGACCAAGTAAACAATAACAGCCAAACACCACAACTAGCCAAGCTTGACTCGGCCTTAAGTTTATTAAAGTTCCCTGGTTTGTCATTAGGCTCAAAGTTGAGAACCGGTGCAACTTTACTCGGTCTGAAACTATGGCCGTTTGGCAATCGGTTGGAAAGATACACAGCAAAAGAGTTTATCTGCGTCACCATGGGCAAGCAAGCTTGGGAAGTGATATGGAAGCCGTTGTTTGTGGGTAAGTTTGGCAGGTTGGCTAACAAGATAAATGCTGCCTGGTTTTGGGCTCGAATTTATGCTAGATCTCAACAGTTGGGGTATCTTGAAAACGGGTTTTTAGGTTTGGCAGAAACAGTCGTGAAAAAGTTAACAAATATGGGCGTGGAGTTTAATTTTTCAGCAGAGGTAACACAGATTGAAAAAAATAAACAACCCTCTCTCACACACACTTGGCTAGTTAAACTCGATCATAAGCAAGAAGTGTTTAACCAACATAAGCAAGAAGTGTTTAACCAACATAAACAAGCAGTGTTTGATCAAGTACTTTTTACAGGTAACAGCCAACAATTTTTACAGTTAGCTCGGTCATGGTTGCCGGCAAGTTATGCTCGCAAGCTTGGGCAACTACAATCTTTAGCAACCACTGTCTTGATTTTAGTTTTAAATAAGCCATTTTTTAAAAAGAACATCTATTGGCTCAATATTAACTGCACAGATTGGCCGTTTTTAGCTGTTGTTGAGCATACCAACTTTATTGATCGCGCCCTTTATCAAGACCAGCACTTGGTTTATGTGGGCAAGTATTTGCCTGCCGAAGACCCGCTGTTTAGTTTTTCAAAAGAAAAACTACTCAAGCATTATCAATCTTATTTGGAAAAATTATGTCCAGATTTTAAACAAAATTTGCTTGATTATTATCTGTTTAAGGATGAGTTGGCACAGCCGGTGGTGAAGAAAAATCATAGCCAAACTCTACCGACTGTCAACACTCCCTTACAGAATTTATTTTGGGCAAGTATGGAACATGTTTATCCTTACGACAGAGGTATTAATTATGCAGTGAAACTTGGTCGTGACACAGCTCAAAAAATTCTTAACCAGTTATAAAAACCTATATAAAAACCTAAAACCTCAAGATTGGTCATGGCTAGTGTTAATCTTGTTGGCTGGTTTTTCTATTTGGTTGATGTTTTTTAGCTTTGGTTACAAGAATAATCAGTTTTTGATAAGGTCTTATTTATGGAGTGACTTTGGCGCGCACTTGCCTCTTATCCGCTCTTTTTCTTTAGGAAAAAATTTCCCAGTTGAGTATCCTCAGTTTGCAGGAGAACCGATTAGATACCATTTTTTATTTTATTTGTTGGTTGGTTTGCTAGAGAAGCTGGGTTTAAACTTAGCCTTTGCCTTGAATTTATTAAGTGCGTTGGGTTTTTTTGGACTGTTGCTTCTGGTTTACTTATTGGCCGGAAAGTTGGTTGCAGAACCTGAGTTATTACCTAAGAAAAAAAACAAGGTGGTCATTATTGCGGGCATCTTGGCTGTGTTTTTATTTTTATTCAACAGCAGTTTAACTTTTGTAGATTATTTTCAAGAACAGGGGTTGAGTCTCAACTCTATAATGGCTATTCCTAAAAATGACCAGTTTGTAAATTTTGGACCTTGGAATGGTGATGACATCAGTGCTTTTTGGCACTGGAATGTTTACACCAACCAACGCCACCTAACCTTTAGTTTTACCCTGGGCTTGATGGTGATTTGGTCACTGGTTAGCGCCAGCTTAAACAGTTACGATCGCAAAAAAACTAAAATGTTTTTTACCAAGGATATTATCTTAAGCAAAAAAAATAAAACCTTGGCTAAAAAGATTGGGTTGCTTGGTCTTTGGTTGAGCTTGATACTTTTACCCTTTTTTAACTTGGCTGCCTATACCATAACCGTGATCTTTATCATCGCCTGGCTGATACTCAATCCCAGATTAATAAAATCATATGGTATTTTTTATGGTTTGGGCCTGTTTTTTTCCCTATTCAGTTATTTTTATTACTGGCGAATGGGTGGCTCGGGCGTGGTTTTTCAAGTTGGATTTTTAGCACAAGAGAAAACTTTGCTAGGTATTGTTTATTATTGGTGGAGAAACTTGGGTTTATACATGATTTTATGGCCAGTTTTATTTGTCGTAAGTAATCGTCAACAAAAAAAATGGTGGTTGATCTTTAGTTTTTATTTTTTGCTTGCAAATCTATTTCAGTTATCAACCGACATGATCAATAATCATAAATTCGTGAACTTTTTTCAAGTTGGTGTGGCTTGTTTATTAGGTGCAAAACTTGCTAGCTATTGGGTAAGATCATCTAAGCTAAAGATCTTGATAATCCTGCTGTTTGTGCCGTTAACCTTGTCAGGTTTTATTGATGGCGCTACCATTGTCAATGACAGTCAACTGGTGATTGCTGACCCAGTGGAAAAACCTTTGGGAATGTGGTTGATGGCCAACACCCCGCGGGACTCGGTTTTTTTAACCACG
This sequence comes from uncultured Pseudomonadales bacterium, assembly GCA_964502565.1. Taxonomy (GTDB): domain Bacteria; phylum Patescibacteriota; class Microgenomatia; order UBA1400; family PJMF01; genus CAYVBW01. Next base: position 14,058 of record CAZCXA010000017.1, on the reverse strand, counting down.
AATTATTTATACAACCCAGCTTCTTTAGTGGGTCGAAAAACTTATCTAGATTATGGCTATCTTTCTTGGTTATTGGGTTATGATCATCTTCCGCGTCGAGCTAACTTAATGCAGGTTTTTAGCGCTGACTCAGATCTTCGCACTTGGTGTCAGTTAATGATTAAAGAAAATATAGACTATGTTTTGATCTCACCTGGTAAAGGCGATCTAGATCTTGACGTCAGACAAAGCTGGTTAGTACAAAATTTTCAACCTGCATATATCTCGCCTGATGACTACTTGGTTTTTGAGGTAGGTATGATCTGTAGCCCAGACCAACTTGGAGTCAATCGATTATAAATATAAAATTTGTCTATGTTTTATTTAAACGCTATAATCTCAGCTTATGACTTGCGCTCCACTTAAAGTTGGTTTTGATCTTGATGGTGTATTACTTTACAACCCTCTGCGCATGACGCGTCCCCTGATCTCTTTCCTTAAAAGAAAAAAAATCGCTATTCAGCGTAAAGACCTTGAGTTCTACGTGCCTAAGTCAGGGTTTGAGCAGTATTTATGGGAGTTATTTCATAAATCAAGTGTTTTTTTAGCACCAGGTTTTTCTCAAATCGCGATTTTAAAACAAAAAAAATTAATCACACCCTATTTAATTACTGGTAGATTTGGCCATTTACAGCAAGATTTTGACCAATGGAAGCAAAAGATGAACGCGGATGAACTTTTTGCTGGTTGTTACATGAATGATCAGGAAGAGCAACCCCACTTGTTTAAAGAACGGATGATTAAGGAGTTAAAACTGGATGTGTTTATTGAAGATAACTGGGATATTGTGAGATATTTAGATAAAAATTGTTGCTTTAGTCAAGAAGTTACTCGCAACAAACATAATCAGAACCAGAAACAGAGCCAGAACCAGAAACATAACCAGAACAATAAGACGCAAATCATTTGGGTTAGTAACTTGTTTGATTTTAAAATCGAGTATCATTCAAAAGCAATTAATTTCAAAAAAGCTCTATCGTTAATAAGTTTTCCCTCGCCCTCTGCATGAAAAAAATAATTATTGTGACTGATTTTTTCTATCCTCACTGGACAGGTATCTCTAAATCAATTCACTACTTAACTCAAGCTTTAGCCTCCCGATTAGAGTTTGTTGTTTTAACCGTGAAATATGATCAGACTTTGTCTGCTAAAGAAACAGTTAACAACGTTTGCATAATTAGAAAAAAATATTTATTTGGTTTAAGTAGAACCAAATACTCTTTTTCTTTACTAACAACGTTAATATCAATAGTTAAACAACAAGATGTTGTGTTGATCAACTCTCCCTGTAGCAACATTTTTTTTGTCAGCATTATTGCAAAAATTTTTAGAAAAAAATTAATCATTTATCACCATGGTGATTTAATCTTGCCAAAAAGTTTTTTAAATTTAATCTTAGAAAAGGTTTTTGATGCCATGTCTTTAGTGGGTTTTTTACTAGCTGATGGGTTGGTAACCCATACAAGAGATTATGCGCAACACTCGAGACTTTTATCAAAGTTTCAGTATAAAACTCAAGCCATTATACCCCCATTGCCTTATTTTGATCTAAAAAAAACCACAAGCTTTAAAGACAAACAACTTCAAATTAAGTTGAACAAGATTTCGAAAAAGGCAGATCTTGTTATTGGATTTGCTGGCAGGTTCGCGCATGAAAAGGGGTTTGATGTTTTACTGCAGGCTGCTCAAATCATCATCAAAAACGGCCTTAATCTGCAACTAGTTTTTGCAGGTGAAACTCAGCTCGGCTATGAAAATACTTTTGAAAAAAGTAGCCAGCAGATATTGGCAGTTAAAAATAACTTACATTTTTTAGGTTTACTCAATGAAGACCAGCTGATCCAGTTTTATCAGAATATTGATATTTTTGTTTTAAGTTCTCGCTCTGAATGTTTTGGATTAGTCCAGGCCGAGGCTATGGCACAAAAAACACCAGTTATTGCCCCTGATATTCCTGGTGCCAGAGATTTAGTTAAAAAAACCAAGTTTGGTCTTTTATTTGAATCAGAAAACCCTCATGATTTAGCAAAAAAAATTTTAGAGTTAAATCTTGATTTGGCAAAAACTCAATCTAGTTATAAAAATGTGAAGAGTTATTTTGATAATACAGCTAATGCCAATAAATTTTACAGATTCATTACAGGTTGAAATTAGGACAGCTTTGTTAAAAAGATTAATTTTTTTATTTGTGTTTAAAGATCATCACCTCAGGATGATCAAATACTGTAAATGCTTCCTCTGCCCAAGAGTCATCAAAACTAATGGGTATACCCAAATATTCCAAGCTGGGATGTGAAGAAAACTTAGCCACAACTTGATAATCTGTTTTTCCATCAAATAAATCTTGATAAAACCTGCTCATGATCGGGTATTTTTTTGGAACTCTTGGAATACTGCCCCAGGCTCTATTTGAAGACAAGATATAGTAATCAGCTTGGTCAAGCAAAGGATCCATCTCTTGCCACTTGCTTTGATCATCAGGATTAAAAACCGGCAGTTGTTGTATTTGATAATGATGCTCAAACTTGGATAAATACAGAGGTAGATTGTCATCCCAATACTCGGTTAGGATCATGCTATTTGCTGGGATATTATTGTAAATCCAGGTGGAGGCCTGAATACGGGAATGAGGCTGGATATAGATTGATAAAAACATTAATGGCCAAGTAGCTAGGCCAAGAATCAAGAAACTTTTATAGTAGTTGTTGAGTTTTAATCTACTACTTACTCTTGACAGACCTAATCCTGCTATTATTGATATTATTGGAAGGATTGGCAAAAAATATCTTAAGGTTTTTGCAAACTGAAAAGCATAATAACCTAAAAACCCAAGCACCCACAGTAAAATAGAGGCAAGCATCAAGCCCTCGATCCTGTAACTAGTTTTTTTTAAAAAATTAAGAGTTTTTTTACCCCAAGCAACACCACCCCAAACACTAAAGATAAACGCGGGTAAGCCCATGCCAAAGATGGCAAGATTGGTAATACCAAAAGTAACTGGACGATTAATCCACTGAATAGCTGGTGGAAACCAAACATCATTGCCCTCCCAAGACCTAAGTTCTTTTAAGTTTTGGATAAACTCAGGTGATAAGGTTGGGTTTAGAAAGTTAGCTTTAGTGAATAAATAAGGTGAGGTTAGTCTCAAGAAAAAGTAGCTGACAAAGAAGAAGGTGAATAAACAGCCGGTTGCAGATTTAATTTGACGAACCTGATTTTTTCTCTTTTTCTTATTTAAGTAATTCTTGAGAAAACCTAAAACGATTAGGGCCAAGATTAATGGTAAAAATAAAACTGCTGAGATTTTAGAGCCAAACGCGACTCCAAAAAAAACTGCTGAAAAAATAAGGTCAAGCAAATGTTGGTGAAAATAAAATTTTATCGCAAAATAAAAACAGGTAAAGGTAAATAAATTGAGAAAAGTGTCAGTAGTAAAAAAATGTGATTGTTGGATTGGCAAGACTAGTAGTGCATAGACTAAACATGCCCAAAGTTTGGTGTCTTTATTAATCAAGTGAGACTTTTTTTTGAGATTTTTTTCAAGTAACTGCGCAGTTTTATAAATTATTAACAAGATTGCGCTGTCAGCTAAAGCTGACAGCGCTCTGCCAATTAAACAAATCTCATGCAGGTCACGCTTTCCCAAGCTTTCACTAACAATTTTACTCAAAGTGATCGGTGCATTACCATAAACATAAAAGTCACGATGATTGTTTCTGGGATTAAGTGGCGAACGAGCTGGATCAAGATATTCCTTTAATCCAGTTGGTAAGCTGATGTCCGCAACCAGCATGTTTAAAAACCTTTCATCTGGATGCAGATGATGCCCCTGATCCCAGTCAACACCAGTGAGGCGCAAAGTCAGGGCAATAATCAAGATTAAAAAAAAGATGAGTTTTGGTTGATTAAAAAAAAGATTTAATGATTTTTTTAGAGTCATATATCTCGTAAATTTTTAAAAACAAAAGGCTCTTTATTTTGGTAAATCCCCTTTTTTAGATATGTTAGAATATACCACATGATAACTGATTTATCGCTGATTTTTTCTTGTTGGCTAATGCTCTGCCTCTGGCAGTTACTGGGTTTTCCCATAGTTTACAAGTTTTATTTTAAACATCTAGCTGATGCAGGTTGGGGTATGGCTCGTTTAGTTACTTGGCTAGTTATTAGCCTAACAGTGTGGTTTTTAGCGCACCTTGGGTTACCGGTTAACCAGCCATTTTTTATCTACTTTTTTATCTTTGTGCTTGGAGTTATTTCGTTAAGTTTGTATTGGTCTAAACAAAAGGAGATTAATCTTTTTTTAAAAAATAACTGGAAAATGATCCTGACCCAAGAGTTTGTTTTTCTTTTCTTCTTCTTTTTTTTATCGATTGTCCGTGGCTTTGCACCGCGCATCGAGGGTCTGGAAAAGTTTATGGATGTGGGTTTTATAGCTGCTTATTTGCGCTCCCCCACTCTGCCGATTGAGGATATTTGGTTAGCTGGTGCGAGTGTAAACTATTATACATTTGGTCATTTTTTAGGAGCCATCGTTACTCAATTTTGGGCCCTTAGTGTTGATTACAGTTACAACTTACTGTTAGGCATGCTCATGGGTTTGGTGGCAATGCAGGCTTTTAGTGTGGTGGCAAATTTTGTCAGTACCTTGTTTAATCAAGATAGTAAGCCTCAACAGATTACTGCTGAGCAGATACAAACTCGCTCTATTATGGCTGGTGTTTTCGGAGCTGTGTTATTAGTTTTTGCTGGCAACGGACATACTACCTGGTATTGGTTGGCTAACCATACGTTTGTGGGTTACTGGTATCCCAATGCTACTCGGTTTATTGAGAACACGATTCATGAGTTTCCCTCATATAGTTTTATTGTTAGTGATCTTCATGCCCATGTGTGGGGCATGCCAATTGTCTTGTTTCTTATCTTAAACATTTTTTTATGGCTTAAGAATTTATTAATCGCCAACAACAATAGAAAGTTTAAGCTGTCGCAATTTTTCACACAGAGATATGTGATTAATGCGGTCATTATTGGTGTGTTGTTAGGCATAACCATCAGTACCAGTACCTGGGATTTTTTAATCTATGGTTTGTTGTTGAGCATAATCAGCGTCATGATATTAATCTTTAACACCAAGCAGTTTAGCCATTTATTTTTTAGCGCGGCTGTCATGGCAGTTTTTGCTTTCATCACCACTAGCCCTTGGCTGTTAAACTTTGACTCAATTTCAGAGGGAGTACGTTTGGTTCAAGCAAGATCTCCTTTTTGGCAGTTGCTAGTACTGTGGACGCCACATGTGGTTATGACTGCCTTTGTGTCAACCTTGTTAGTTTGGTACACAAAGCTAAAAAACAAGGTTTCGCCTTTAATGATGGTTTTGTTGTCTATGGCAACCACCTCGATCATCTTACTGATCTTACCAGAAATTTTTTTCCTGAAGGATATTTATCCTACTCATCCACGCGCTAACACTATGTTTAAGTTGACTTTTCAAGCATTTATCATGATGAGTTTACTGATAGGTTTTTTTAGTGGCATGCTTTCTTGGCTTCAAATCAAGAAAAAGCTATCTCAACTAAAATTCTGGTTTTTGGCAGGATTGTTGCTGTTGTTTGTGTTGGTTACTGGCTATTATTCTTATTTTGGCTATCGAGATTACTATGAAGGTTTAAAAAACTATCAAACTTTAGACGGACTTAATTTTTTACAAAAACAACACCCAGATGATTATTTAGCCATTAATTGGCTAAGGTATAATCTTGACGGTCGCCCGGTGGTACTTGAGGCTGTAGGTGAAAGTTACACAACTTTTGCTAGAGTCTCTGCCTTTACCGGCTTGCCCACGGTACTGGGTTGGCGCGTTCATGAGTGGCTTTGGCGCGGAGGTTTTGATATTCCTGGACAAAGAACCGAGGAGGTGAGAAAAATGTATGAGGACCCTAGCTCAGCAGTAGCACAACAGCTCTTTAGACAGTATAAGGTTAGATTTATTTTTCTAGGTGATAAAGAGAGAGAAGCGTATAAAAATCTTGACGAAGCACAATTGATAAGTCTGGGTAAGGTGGTTTTTAATTCTGGAGATAGCTATATTATTGAGCTGTAAAAAAAATGAAAAGGTTAGTTAAGATTAAAAAGTTAGCCACTGTTGGCAAAGGAGTTGGTCACTTTTAACAGCTTCTAAATCAACCCTGCTAAGTTTAAATTATCATTAATTATAAACAACGATTGTTCCAAGTTAACTCTAGAAAATGTATCTTTAAGTTTTTTTTCAGGTTTTTTACTTTTCAACATACTCCCCACTCAGCCATCCTTGTTTTTTTTGTGCATCAACAGGATCGGTAAACTCAACAAAGAACCACCCCTCTTTTTCATCTAAGTAGTCATAAGATTTACCTGAGCTGACATAGCCCACAGTCTGACTGTTGAGTGATGCTTCCTGTCTTACTCTAAGCACTTCCTTGCCATCTTGAAAAAAATTAGTGGTTTTTATCTTGATAACTTGATTACTGTTAACTCTCATAGACTCTGGATCGTCAGAAGACTCTGCTGTTTCTTGTGGCTTCTCCTCTACTTGATCAGCATTTTCAGGCATTCCCGCTTGGTGGTTTCTGGCCAGCTTGATTGTAATATTTAATCGGTGACCAGGAATAACGGTCACAGTATGTTTTTGTGGATCAAAAGATACTAACTTGATTTCAAGGTTGTAATTGTCAGGCTCAAGATCTCTAAGTAAAATTGGAGTGAATCTTTCTTCAAGTGTGCCAAAAGTTACCAGGGCTTGATCTGGATTACTGATGATAGAAACCTCGGCTTGTTTCTTGTTAGACAAAGGTTCAAGCTCGTAAATCATTCCACCAGAGGTATCAATGGTTGGGCCAGGTATCCAAACTACCACAGTTAAGTAACCCTTGTTTAAAGAAATCGGGAGTTCGTAGTTTGCCAAGGAGGGATCGTCTGGAACTATCTCAAGTTGATAATTGCCAGGCATGATCTTTTGGTCGATAAAAGGTGTTTTATCCAGGTATTGATCATTGAGAAAAAGAGAAGCAGAAGCACCTTCGGTAATAACTTGCAGACCTGATTTAACTTTATTTGCAAAAGGATTTAACAAAACAACCGAACCAGCCACGAGAATTATCAAAAGTATGGCTAGAAAAATAAAGATATTTTTTTTCACGACAGGCCTGTCAAGGATGATTGTTATAACTCTCCTCTAAGTATGTAACTTTAATTTTTTAAGTTTTGAGTTTTAACCCTGTTAAGTTATCTGTTTTTATTTTGTACCGTTTTATTTTTCCCTAATGCTAATTTTAACACTTCTTCTGCTTTTGAAGCCAAGATAAAGGTAATATCTTTCCTCACCTGTTTTGGAATCTCTTCTAAGTTTCGTTCATTCTCCTGAGGAATGATTATTTTTTTCACTCCTGCCAGATGAGCCGCGATAACCTTTTCTTTTAAGCCACCAATGCGCAACACTCGACCACGTAAAGTAATCTCACCAGTCATGGCAAGATGTTTTTTTACCGGTCTTTCGGTAAAAGCTGAGGCGATTGCTGTGGCTAGGGTTATACCAGCTGACGGTCCGTCTTTAGGCACTGCCCCCTCTGGAACGTGAATATGAACATCTGTTTTGGCAAAGCTTTTTTCGTCTATCTTTAAATCCTTAGTATGAGCCTTAACAAAAGTTAAGGCTGTTTGAGCTGATTCCTTCATCACCTCTCCCAACTTACCTGTCATACGAATCTTACCCTCGCCCGGAGTGAGAGCAACCTCAATAAATAGAATATCACCACCCACGCTGGTCCAAGCCAACCCGGTGGCTACACCAACCTGATCAGCTTCTTCAGCTAAAGTGAGATCATACTCCTCAGGACCAAGCAGTTTTCTAACTTCTTTAGGTGTAATTTTAATCTTTGTTTTATTTTTACCTTTTTTTACACCACCACTTTCCTCAACAATCTGCTTTGCAAGTTTTCGACAGATCTTTCCCAACTGTCTCTCAAGCTCACGGACTCCAGCCTCTTTGGTATAACTCTGAATAATCTTTTCCACGGCTGAGTCTGTTATTTCTACTAGATCTTCTTTTAAGCCATTGGCTTGCAACACTTTTTGCAAGAGATGTTTTTTTGCAATGTTAAACTTTTCATCAAAGGTATAACCAGGATAGCTTATCACTTCTAATCGATCTCTGAGAGCAGGCGGAATAGTGTCAAGAGTGTTGGCAGTAGTGATAAAGATTACTTGAGACAAGTCAAACGGTGCATCTAGATAATGATCTTCAAAGCTTTTGTTTTGCTCAGGATCTAAAACCTCTAGTAAAGCAGATGAAGGATCACCGTGAAAGTCTTGCACGATTTTATCTATCTCGTCTAAAACAAAAACAGGGTTGTTGCTTTTTGCTGAGATGATGCCTTTAATAATTTGTCCTGGCATGGCACCCACATAAGTGCGTCGGTGACCTCTGATTTGAGCCTCGTCACGAATACCACCCAGTGAAATCTTGGTAAAGTTTCGACCCAAAGATTCAGCAATAGCTCGACTAATACTGGTTTTGCCAACACCTGGCGGTCCAACAAAACATAAGATCGTTGGCAAGTTAGCGATTTTATCTGTTTGTTTTTTATCCTTATTTTTTGTTTTTAAGTCCTGGTTTTTAAGCTGTAACACCGCAATATATTCCAGTACCCTTTCTTTAACATCTTTTAATCCATAATGGTTTTTATCAAGTATTTTTTTGGCTGAGTTAAGGTCGATTTTATGACTGGTGCTTTTTTTCCAAGGTATCTCAAACATGGTTTCCAGCCAGCTTCTGATATAGCCGGTTTCTGGATTGTTTGGAGACATACTACTTAAACGGTTAATCTCTTTTTTTACCTTCTCCTTAACCTCTTTTGGAAAACCAGCAGAGTTTATCTTATCTTGAAAATTTTCCGCAATATCCTCACCTTCTTCAAGTTCTCCAAGCTCTTTTTTGATAGTGTTCATTCGTTCTCGAAGCACACTCTCTCTCATGTTTTTATTAAACTTTTCTTGAGTTTTGTGGGCCACGTCTTTTTCAATTTCTAGAACATTTAACTCATGATTAAGATGTTTAATAATGATTTTTAATCTATCTTTAACATTAAGATTTTCTAACAGTTCTTGCCTGCGGGCGGTATTTAAGCTGAGGGTGGTGGCGATTTGATCAGTCATCTCGCTAGCATCATCACTACTCATGAGTTTAATAAAGTTGAGAAACTCAACCGGTTTGCCCATCTGCACAATTTGCTGAAATGTGCGTTTTAGATGTGAGGTCAGTGCCATCTCCTCTCTATCGTTTTCAGTAAACTCCTTAAGTTTTACCACTTGTGCTTTAAGGTGAGGTTTGTAAGCTAAATAGTTTGTGATCTTAACGCGAGCAATGCCTCTCATCAAAGCACTGAAGTTATCATCTGTTTTTAAGGTTCTTTCAATAATTGCTAAGACACCGACTTGATAAAGGTCTTGAGGGGTTGGATTTTCTAATCTGGAATTTTTTTGAGTAACCAGCACCACCATCTTGTTCTCTTTTAGAGCTTCTTTCATGGCAGAGATTGAGATGTCTCTGCCAAAAGTTAGCACCAACTCGGTGTTAGGAAACAAGATATCTTTTCTAAGAGGGATAACAGGGACAGCAAAGCTGTCTATGGGTAGATTTTTTTTAATCTCCTGGTCTTTTTTCTGTTTTAGTTTCTCTTGTTGAGAAATCTGTTTGATGCGATCCTGTTCTATTAATGATTCAAACGACTCGGCTTGAGACTTACTCTTTGCTAAAGGCTTGTTTTGTTGAGGCGGTTTTTTATTTGACATATTTTGATTGGTTATGATTGATTTTAATATATTTAAAAACTAGGTTAATTATTAGCATTCTAACGGTTAGAGTGCTAAAATTCAAGTTCAATTATTTTAGTTTTTATATAGGGAAGAGTTAAGGCTGGTAAGAAAAAAAGCTCAAGCTAACTGTTTAAACTTGGTTTTTGCAAACTGTGGGTGACCATGGACTCGAACCATGGACCTCAGTCTTATCAGGACTGCGCTCTAACCACCTGAGCTAGTCACCCGTTGATCTCGGTAAAACGTGGTCTAAATAATCATCAAGTTTTAAAGAATTGAAACTAAATTTTAACACACACCTTAAAATTTAGCCAGAGATATTTTAGAATTTTTTATTATTCTATCTTGATCTGTTTCCCATCCCAATCGATCTTAACTACACTGTTAGGTTTTACCTCATCTGTTAACAGTTTCATTGATAACTTGTCTAAAATCTCTTTTTGCAGTAAACGCCGAATCGGTCGCGCGCCATAAATCGGATCAAAGCCGGCTTGGGCAAAATGCTCCACGGCTTTGTCCGTAACGTTAAGTTTTATATTTTGTTCTTTGACCTGCTCGCTCAGCTGGTTAACCTGCAGTTTTACGATTTTTTTAATCTGCTGTTCAGACAGCGGTTGGAAGATGATGACGTCATCCAAGCGATTTAAAAACTCCGGTCTAAACTCCTGTTTTAAAGCTTGCATTACTGCAACTTCTTGTTTCTGAGGGTCATTAGCATGTTGAGCAATAAAATCGCTACCCAAGTTAGAGGTCATGATAATAATACTGTTTTTGAAATCAACGGTGCGACCTTTTGAGTCAGTCAACCGACCATCATCTAAAATCTGCAGTAAAATATTAAACACCTCAGGGTGAGCTTTTTCAATCTCGTCTAACAAGATGACACTATAGGGTTGTCTACGGACCGCTTCTGTGAGTTGTCCTCCTTCTTCATATCCCACATACCCCGGTGGTGACCCGATCAGCCTAGCGACTGAATGACGCTCCATATACTCACTCATATCAATACGGATCATCTTGTTCTCGTCGTCAAACAAAAACTCAGCTAAAGTTTTAGCCAGCTCGGTTTTACCTACCCCAGTGGGTCCTAAAAACATAAACGAACCGATCGGTCGGTTGGCTTGACCAAGCCCAACCCGGTTTCGTCTCACTGCATTGGCCACGGCTTGAATAGCTTGTTTTTGTCCGATTACTCTTTTTGACAATTCATCTTCTAAATGAGTTAACTTTTCTTTCTCGGTTTGCAGCATCTTTTCTACCGGAATACCGGTCCAGCGAGCTAAAACTTGGGCAATATCCTCTTCAGTAACCTCTTCTTTAAGTAGTTTACTTTTTTCTTGAATCTGGTTTAGCTTGTGTTGCTTTTCTTTTAACTGCTTCTCGGTTTCTGGAATCCTGCCATAGTTGATCTCTGCAGCTTTTTCTAGATCATAGTTACGCTCGGCCTGTTTTGCTTCTTCGCGCAGATCATCTAGTTGTTGATTAAGTTGTTTAACCTCATCTAAAATACTTTTTTCATTCTGCCAGCGTAGATTAAGTTGTTGATGCTCTTCTTTTAACTCAGCAAGTTGCTGTTTAATCTCTACCACTCGTTTTTTACTGGCCTCATCTTTTTCCTTTTTAAGCGCCTCGTTTTCAATCTCCAGCTGACGTATCTGTTTCTCTAACTGATCAATCTTGGTTGGTTTGCTGTCAATCTCGATCCTGATGCCAGCAGCAGCCTCATCCATGAGATCAATTGCCTTATCAGGTAAAAAACGGTCATTAATATAGCGGTCAGAGAGTTGAACCGCCGCGACCAAGGCATGATCTCTAATGCGCACCCCATGATGAGCCTCATACTTATCCTTGATGCCTCGTAAGATCGAGATAGCCTCGGCTAAAGAAGGCTCGCCTACCATCACTGGCTGAAAACGTCGCTCTAGAGCAGCATCTTTTTCAATATATTTACGATACTCTTTTAAAGTGGTGGCGCCGATCATGCGCAGGGTGCCACGCGCTAAGGCTGGCTTAAGCATGTTGCCAGCGTCAGTGCTACCCTCGGCAGCTCCAGCGCCAACAATGGTGTGGAGCTCGTCAACAAACAAGATGATCTCACCTTCAGCCTTTTCTACTTCTTTAATAACCGCCTTGAGTCGGTCCTCAAACTCACCTCGGTACTTGGCACCGGCGAGTAAAGAACCGATTTGCAAGTTGAGAATACGCTTATTTTTAAGCGCATCAGGGACATCATTATCAATGATTTTCTTAGCCAATCCTTCCACAATCGCGGTTTTACCAGTGCCAGGCTCACCCACGAGGACTGGGTTGTTTTTGGTCCGGCGAGACAGAATTTGGGTAATACGCCTGATCTCTTCGGTTCGGCCGATGACTGGATCGATCTTTCCCTGTTGAGCAAGCTGGGTAAAATCTTGCGTGTATTTTTCTAAGGCTTGATATTTATTTTCTGGATCTCGGTCAACAACCTTTTGATTACCGCGAACAGCTTCGAGTGCTTGTGTAACCTGTTTTTTTGCAAGAGGCATTAAGTTTTTAACTTCTTTGACGTCGAGCAAGGCAAGAAACAGGTGTTCGGTAGAGATAAACTCGTCTTGCAGTTTACCAGCTTCAGATTCTGCCTGATTAAGCACTTTATTCAGCTCACTTGAGAGATATGGTTGACTTGATTGATCAACAGTTGGTTTTTTTTCTAGCTCTGCTTGAATTTTTTGTGTGATTAAGTCTGGCTGTATTTCAAGTTTTTGTAGCAGAGATGGCACAATGCCATCAGATTGAGTGATAAGGACTGACAACAGATGGAGAGGCTCCAGGGCTTGGTGACCCATCTGCATGGCTAGTTGGATTGATTCTTGAATAGCCTCAGCTGATTTGGTGGTGAATTTTTCTAGATTCATAGGTTGAAAACTGAAAAAAATAAAAATGTTAAAAAGGTGTATCTTTAAATGGTGTTAACTTGGAAAAATAAAAAGTTCTGATTAAAAATTTGATTCCTCTGTTTTTATTTTAAATTAAAACTTCTTAACTGTGAAGGGTTATTTTAGCAGATGTTACAAAAGAGTGCTAAAACAGGCTTTTCTCTAGTTTACTTGATATAAAGGTATATTTATCTATATCAAAATATATATTAACTAGCACTAAGTATACTAAAGAGCTATTAAGTGATATTTTTATTATTTTTGAGAGTTTTTGACTAGGTAAAAACCTAGTTATTTTAGTAAAAAGTTGAAGGAGTTGGGTTGTTATTAGCAGGCGAACCTTAACTAAAGAGACAGAGTTGTGATACAAACACGGTGATAAAAATCGACCTGGATGGGAGATTTCCCAGGATTTTATTTTTATCAGCTTTACAGCTGACTTGGAGAAAGGGGTCGTGATGCCCTTACCAATCTCCTTAGAAAGGAGGTGGTCCATCCGCACCTTCCAGTACGGATACCTTGTTACGACTTAGTCCTCATCGCCAACCTCACCGTAGAAGGGCTGTTCCAATAAATTGGTTACAGTCTCCTGCTTCGGGCGTTGCTGACTTTGCTGGCTTGACGGGCAGTGTGTGCAAGGAGCGAGAACGTATTCACCGCAACCTTATGATTTGCGATTACTACCGATTCCTTCTTCATGAGGGCGAGTTGCAGCCCTCAATCCGAACTGAGGAACCTTTTATAAGGATTGGCTCAGAGTTACCTCGTCGCTACCCGTTGTAGGTTCCATTGTAGGATGTGTGTAGCCCTAGACGTAAGGGACGTGCTGACTTGACGTCATCCTCTCCTTCCTCCCTTGCTTGGCAAGGGCAGTCTCGTCAGATACGTGTAACTGACGATAAGGGTTGCGCTCGTTACCGCACTTAAGCGGACGTCTCACGACACGAGCTGACGACAGCCATGCATCACCTGTGTACCACCCTCGAAGGCGTCTTGGTTATCCCAAGATTTGCAGGTACATGTCAAGTCTAGGTAATGTTTTTCGCTTTGTATCGAATTAAACCACATGCTCCACCGGTTGTACGCTCCCCCGCCAATTCCTTTGAGTTTTAATCTTGCGATCGTAATTCCCAGGCGGCTCGCTTAACGCGTTAGCTTACGCCGGTTAGTCCGAAAACCAACCAGCTAGCGAGCATAGTTTACGGCTTGGACTACAGGGGTCTCTAATCCCTTTTGCTACCCAAGCTTTCGT
>CAZCXA010000016.1:0-23453 GCA_964502565.1 uncultured Pseudomonadales bacterium | reverse complement strand
AATCGCGAAATACTGCTGAGCGTCATTATTGTTGGCAAAGGTGACCTGTACTATCGGCAGTTCATTAGGTTTAGATAGAGTTGTAACCGTTCCTTGAGAGGGGTAATAAAAAGACAGCCAGTTATCTTGGTAATGTTCCAACCAAGTAAGATCATTTAGGGTTAAATCAAGATCAGAAGTTAAATCATTCCTGATTACCTCCTTGAGTAAACCATCCTCAACCGTGACTGTTTTTTGCTTGACTGCCAACTTAACAGTTATTGTGCCCAAGTTATCAGAAGATGCTTGAAACTGTTGAGAAACTGTGTTCTGGTTAACTATCCATTTTTCACGCGCCTTTTTAAACGATTTAATCGGCTCTTCATAAACTAACGGACTGCCGTGTTGGAAAAGAGCCAAACCCATAACACAGAAGGTGACCAAGACTAGATTAGCAATCGAGAGATAAATAAAACTCTTTTGTTTTTTAGAGCCGGGAGGTAAAACCTTTCTTTGAAAATTAACCAGAGTTGTCCAGTTTAAAGGAACAAACAGCAGTAAAAATGTTAAGATTCCTAAACTCAAGAGTTTTGGACTCAGTGCCAATCCCAAAGGCAAAGCATTTAATACTAGACAGATAGGAGCCAGGATTAACAACGAGGCTAAAAATAGGTTAAGTTTTTGTTTAAACATCTTAAAAACTGTTTGGGTTGTTTAAAATATATTGGTCAGAGTTTACTGCTGTAAAAAAACTGGATCCCTGATCTCGATCGGCCAGCCCAGACTTTCCCGACCATTAAACTTAATCACCTTTAACTCGCCGATAAAAAACTTCTCAGGCACTGGTTGTTGCGCCACGATCTCATTATTGTTCCAATGATTGATAATAAACTCCAGATCATCAACCTTAATCTTACCTGCCTGCCACGCATCACCAAAATTTTTCCCTCTGATTCTGATCGCCATTCCCTGAATTGTCCAATCTGAAGAAATATTGTAAATCTTGGGAAAGGTTTGCAGATATTGATAATATCGATTGTAAAAAATATTCGCAACTAACAGTATTCCAAAGATCATGTTAGCAATAACCAGATGTTTTGTTGTCAGCGTTTTGTCAGTTTGACGTGTCATAACAAAGCCAACAACTGCTAGCAACCCCATCAACAGCACTGTTTTTTGTTGAGGCGTGATTGTATAGACAATTAAAAACTGCTCAGTGAGTAAATATTCTAACGGAACAACAATCAACAGGAAAAGTGACAGGGTGAGCGACACTATTAGGCCAGTTCGCAAGGCAAACTGAGTGGGTGAGAGGCTTGTGTGGGAAGCAGGCTCTAGGCTCATAAAGGTTTAGTCATTGACCAGCGGGGTTAATGAACTCAGTTGATAAAAATTTACTTTACCAACCGTGATTAATAGTTTGTAACTATCTAGATTCTGTTCACTTAGGAAATAGTTGTTACATTCAGGATTAGGCGTACTCTCCTCGGTTAAGAACTCAACACGACCAGCTTGGGTGTAATACAAGAACGATTCATAGTGTAGATCAGGATCCAACCATAAGCATCTCGGCTGATCAAGCCCTTGATAAAACTGGCCAATAGTTTTTGCCTCAGGAAAGGGCGGGTTGACCAGCGGAAAGGTTGTTGAAAAACAGTAGAGGGCAATCGCTAGCGTTGTTGCCAGGAGTGTTGACTGATGTTTTACTGCCAGCTGTTTGAGCTTAAGCCCTTGAACTTTTAGATTGAGAATAATACTACTCACCAAGATCAAGCCTCCGCCATAAGCCAAAGCAACAGTGTTGCTTTGCCAACGCAGTATGGGTAGGGAAGCAATAACAACAACCAGCAACAGGTTTATTAGATTGGTTGACTGGTTTTCTAGATAATCTTTTATTGATAAGTAAAGATAGCCAACTATTGCTGGCAAAGCAGGTAAAACATACCACCATACTTTACTGTTTGCATATGAGAACAGTGCGAGTGTGGCTAAAATGTAAAACAGCAAACTGATCTTTTGCCAGTTGAGTTTTTTTTGGATAATGTTGTAAAGGGATAAGGCGGAAAACAAGACAAAACCTGGGCGCATACTATCAAGCCACCAACGCAGATACCAATAAACCGGTGCCATTTGTGATCGATCAGTGTTGCCAAGCTTTGTTGAGCCAGGACTGGCGAGATACTTGCTGAGATAAGATTGGATAAAATGCAAAGGACCAAACTTAAGCGAGAGTGGGATCAACCACGGCAAAAGCGTGACAAACGTGGTCAAGAAAAGTATGCCAATCTCTTTTAAGGTAAGTTTCTTGGAGATTAACAAATAAGGTAATGGTGCTAAAAACAACACCGCAGGTTGACCCTTAGACATGATTGCTAAGCCCAGCAAAACTCCAGAGACTATTAAGTATAACCGGCGCTTCTGTTGAATAAACAACACCAAAACCAGCACCGCGCCCGCAGTAAAAACCGACACTGCCGTATCTAGATGTGCCATCTGCATACTTAGCCACCAGTCATAAGAGGTGAGAAAAACCAGAATCGCTAAAATCAGGGCAATCGTGTGAGCAGTTTGATTGTTTTGAGGAGCATCTTTATTAAACTTTTTAATAAAGATGATAACTATCACAATTCCCAGTAAACCAGCCACAAAACTTGGTAAACGATATGCCCACTCATGATCACCAAACAACCTACTCGACACAGCCATAGCATTAAACACTAATGGTGGACGTCCAGTTACCGCGCACAATGTTTTAGAGTTATCCTGAGAATAGGGAACTCTAAAAAGGGACTGATAGGGCGATTGTGCTAGCTTGACATCTGTTTCTAGATCCAAACTAGCACACCGATTATACGGACCGCCCACTACCGGAGCAATGAAAAAATTATGCAGACGCATGTTTCGTGCTCCCTCTGCCCGATGCGCTTCATCAAAGTCATGAAACGATGAGTTAACCATGCTGTTAAGGGAAATTCCAACAAAAAGCAGAAAAAAAATAATGAGCACCAGATTGGCACTGCGGAACCGGTGTTTAAGCATGAGTTAATTATAACCTTAAAATAAACAAATGGATTTAGGAAAAAAAAGAGGTTTGATTCTTTTTTCTCGGAAAAAAACTGACAAGATTTAGCAAAAAGAAAAAGCCATTGTTTGAGTGGGTCAGAGGAGTCTTGGGCTCGTCATTGCTGACGAGCCCATTTTTTTTAGATTTCTACATAAACAACCCCAGTTCCTTCACACAAGCTACATACCAGCTTTCGGAAAAAATATCCAACACCAAAGCATTGAGTACACAAACAGCGAAGTTCTTGAAAGTAAAGACCTCCTTCACCCTGACAGACTTGACATACCCCAATGATTTTAATTTCAGTACCTGTACCCTTACATATCGGGCAATCTTTTTTTTTGCATTTTATACTATTAGCATCATTCATTCTCTGGTCTTTTCCAAAACTTTGCATGATACCCACCCAGCCTTTCTGACAATCCTGCCTTTACCCCTATGGCAAAGGCTTATTTTTAACTGCTTTTTTAGTAATTAAAAATAAACCTTTGCCATTTTTCTAACAATGGCTTGTTAAAGAACTGTTTCTAAAGAAATATTATTCTGCTTTAGAACATTTTCTTTAGAAAACAACTTGAATTATATAAAAATCAGATTAATAGTCAATATTATAGGATATAACCTTGCTTTATTGTTACAGAATTACCTAAACTTAGCATTTTTTCTGATTTCCTCTTTCCTTTTTTTTCTCATATAATAAAAACAGTTTCCATAACTAAATTAAAAAACTCAAGTATTATTTAAAAAAAACCTGTTCCCAACTTAACATTTTACGCAAGATTCTTCATCTTTCATCTTTGAGATTATTACTATGCTTACCCCTAAACTCCAATCCCTAACTCACTACAAAAAGCTTGTTCAAGATTCTCTGGGTCTCAAGCAATCTATTATCAATCTGGTTGGCTCGGTCATCGCCAGTGGTCTCTCTGCTGTTTCTCTCATCCTCCTGTCTCGTTTTCTTGGCCCTGATCATTTTGGTCAATTTAGTACTGCTTTTGCCTTGTTGCTCATTCTTGTTAGACTTAACGACTTGGGTTTGAGTGTGGCAACCAGTAAGCTGGTGCCTACTGCCAACACCCCTGAAGAACGGGACAGTTTGCTGGGTCAAATCTTTCGTCTAAGAATTGCCTATGCTGGGATCATTATTGTCGTTGGCGTGATCGTGACTCAATTTTTACCCAAATATCTGCTTGCTAGCAACCCCTCGCTAATCTTGCTGGCGTTTATCCTGAGTGGCGCCACTGCCTTGTTTGAGCATGCCCAGTTTAGTTTGCAGGCTTTGCATAACTTTAAACTTTCTGCCCTGATCAATGGTGCTCAAGGGTTTTTAAAACTAGTTTTTATCCTGCCTTTTGTCTTGATTATTGCTCAAAATAATGTCTCGCTTGAGGCTATGGTAGTAGTGATCTTTATTGTTTACACCCTAGCTCCTGCCTTGCCAGTGATCCTTGCCAAAACGATTAAACCTAAACTTCTGCCAGTGCATCTCAAACTAGATGAGTCAGTAAACTTGAGTCAGCTCCGTTTAAACATCTGGAAGATTGCCAAACATGCTAGCTTGGGTATTGTGTGTGCAGGTATTATCGAGAATATTGACATCTTGTTTGTCCAAGCCTCACTTAATGACTATGAGGCGGGTTTGCTGGGCGGTGTCTCGCGCATTGCCTTGTTGTTGTATGTCTTAGCCTACGCCTTAGGTAACGTGCTTAATCCTCGCGTTGCGCACTATCGCGACTGGCTTAATATGGACAAGTTTTGGCGTAAAGCATGGTTGATTGTTGGGGCCAGTGTGATCGGTTTTGTTTTTAGCATGTTCTTGGCTCAGCCCTTAATCCTTTACACAATTGGTAGAGAGTACTTGCCAGCCGTCGGGGTGTTAAGAATCATGTTTGGCGCTGGCTTTTTAACCATAGCAGTGATACCTTTTATTGCCATGTTTTATGCTTTTGACCTGCCATGGTACTTTTCAGTAACTGGAGTTCTCCAGTTGCTGATTGTCTTGTTGGGAAATGGTTTGCTTGTGCCAAGGTATGGCATAGAAGCCTCTGCCTGGACAAGAGTTGCCTCTAGAGCGGTATTATTAGTGTTTACCATCTGTTTAGCTAGACGCGAGTTTCAGAAGTTGGTAAACAACACAGAAAAACCAGCTCAGAAGGCTGAGATTGAGAGTCAGCACACTCAAGAACGCACAAAACAATAGTTGAGATTGCAAGCTTGTAAAAAGCTTAACTTAGTTTCTGATCAGTCTATTGAAAAGTGAAAAAGATTACTTAATCTTTTGCTCAATCTGCTCAGCAAACTTACCAAGTCCTGGAACCATGAACTTTTCTCCTTTGTAAGCCTTGATCATGAGCAGAATCCATAACACAAAAGTTACCGGAGCAATAATTAAGGTTAAAAAGCCAATAAAAGGAATTAGACCAATAATAAATAAAGCTCCAAACACGGCCACGCTTTGCGCAGCATGAAAACGAACAAACTCATCATCTTTTTCAGTAAATAAAAAGATCAGGCCAGTAACCCAGCCTACCAAATAGGTGAGTGCTGCCTTTGTGTTGCCCTCTTGTTGCACAGGCGTAGTTTCTTGAGTGGGGGTGGGGGGTGTTTGATTTGTCATATATTACTATCATAACGAAAACTAAATTCGCTTGTCAATAAGGAAAAAGATTAAAAATTGAGGATATTTTTTATTTAATGACTTCTTGGCTAAATTTTTTAAAAGATGTTTTTTGTTGAGGCTTATCCCTAGAGTAGAAAAGGGTTATTCAGCTAGTTCTTGAAAAAACTCGATTGTTTTTTTCAACCCGATCTCAAACTCAACTTTTGGTTCCCAGCCTAACAACTGTTTTGCTTTAGTAATATCAGGCCGTCTTCGCGTTGGATCGTCCTGTCGCAACGGCAGATAAACCAACTCCTCTGGATTCAACTCCTCACCAATCGCTTTTTTAATCAATTGGGCTGTTTCTAGAACAGTGATCTCTTTTGGATTGCCTAAATTCACTGTTTCTCCTTTAAGGTTGGGTAAACTCATCATCAAGATCACACCTTTTATCAAGTCATCAACATAACAATATGATCTAGTTTGACTGCCTTTACCATAAATCTCAAACTTTTCTTTAGCTAACGCAAACTTGATAAAGTTAGGTATCACGCGTCCATCATTAATATCCATGCGTGGCCCATAAGTATTAAAGATACGAATAATACGTACATCAAGGTTAAAATTCCGCTCAAATACACCGCACTCTGTTTCTCCCAGGCGTTTAGACTCATCATAACAAGAACGAGGTCCATTGGGATTAACATTACCCCAGTAACTTTCTGGCTGAGGGTGTTCCAGCGGTTCTCCATAAACCTCACTAGTACTGGCAAATAAAAATCTTGCTTCAGAGTTAGTCTGTTTGAGATGTTCTAGCAACAGATGAGTTGCCCAAGCATTTACCAGATAAGTTTCGCAAGGATATTTCAGATATTTGTCTGGACTGGCAGGCGAAGCAAAATGAAAGATTGCATCTAGTTTTGTTTCCAAAGGAAGATAGTTTTGTGGAGGCTGATTGACGTCAGCTTGAATAAAGGTAAAATTATCTTTTAACTTGCCCACAGCTTGATTGATAGCTTCAAGATTTTTTTTACTACCGGTAAGGAAATTATCAACACCGATGACCTTTGCGCCTTGCTGAAGCAACTGTTGACACAAGTGCGATCCGATAAAGCCAGCCGAGCCGGTCACCAAGACTGTTTTGTCTGAAAAATAGTTAGAAAAAAGGTTTTGCATAAACTGAATTGTATTGGTCAGCACACTATTTTACAATAGGCCTGTAGACAATAGAACTGTTTACTGTAAACCTGCTGACAATCGGTCTGTTGACTGCAGAACTGTTATGAAGACCTGCTAACTGCAGACCTGTTTACTATAAACCTGCTGACAATAGACCTGTTATGAAATTAATCAAAAATAAGCCAATCTTAATTCTCATCCTTTTAGCCATCTTGTTGCGACTGCCCTTGCTCAACGGTTCGTTTTGGCTTGATGAATCTGCTCAAGCATTGGAAAGTGCGCGTCCATTTTCACAACAACTCGATATTGTTTCAGATTTTCAACCTCCGTTATTACATTATCTTTTACATTTTGCCATGCTGGTTAATCATTCAGAAGCATGGTTAAGATTATGGGGAGCCTTAATTCCTGGTCTAGTCACGATTTTAGTGTCTTATCTTATTGGTAAAAAACTAGTTAACAAAACCGTTGGACTAATAACCAGCCTTCTCCTCGCCACCTCTTCTTTTCATGTTTTCTTTTCTCAGGAACTAAGGCCTTATAGTTTAGCCTGTATGTGGGCAATGTTCTCCTGGTTATTCTTGATTGAACTCTGGCAAAAAAAAGCGACAGGGTCTAAACAAGATAAAAAAACTTGGCTGGTTTATCTTATGTCTAGTATCTTAGGTCTTTTCAGCAGTTATACCTTTCCCTTTGTGTTGCTGTCCCAGTTTTTAATGACGCTGGCTCTGTACCGCCATCAGCTTAAATCACATTTAATTGCCTTGGTTATTACCTCAACCTTTTTCTTACCTTGGTTACCAACGTTTTTTAAGCAACTGTCAGCTGGCACAGTTTTACGCACCAGTATGCCTGGCTGGGAAACCGTGGTCAGTTTGCCTCAGTTGCAAGCAGTGCCGTTAACTCTTGGCAAGTTAGTTTTTGGAGTCATTAGGCTAGATACATCCTGGTACTTTTTAAGTCTCGTCACAATTATCTTGCTTCTGTCTGCGGTCTTACTGGTTTTTAATCTACGAGATAATAACCAAGATAAAAACATCTCCTCTGAATCAAAGAAAAAGCTACTCATGATTTTTTTAGCTGGAGCCCTACCACTACTTTCCAGTTGGCTAGTATCTTTTTGGACGCCGGTTGTTCAGCCCAAACGCCTGCTGTTTATGCAACCATTTATTTACTTGTTTGTTGCCACTTTAGCAACTCAAGCCTGGCGAACAAAACAAAAACTTCAGAAAATTTTTGCTACTTTTCTGCTCTTAATTTTTATAGTTATCAACCTTTTTAGTCTGCATCAATATTACACTCAGCCTCATCTCCAAAGAGAAGATTGGCGAGGCTTGCGTCAGCTGGTGAGAGCCCGTTTTCCAGACAATGACACGGTGCTAGTTTTCGCTTTTGGTGAACCTTTTGCTCCTTGGCGTTGGTATGATCATGAGCGATTTTCTACCATTGCTACTGGGCGCCTTAATCAACAAACTTATCCTCAAGTACAAGACAAACTTAAACCTATCTTTGAGTACCAATATGTGCTAGTCTTTGATTATCTTAGAGACTTAACCGATCCTGAGGATTTAATAACCAAAGCTGTTGAGGAGTTTGGCTATGAACAGTATGAGCTGATTAACCTTGAAAACATCGGGTTTGTAAGGGTGTACTTAAAAGATAAGCTAATTATTACCGGGTAATAACTTAACATGAAAATCGGGCTTGATATAACTTCCTTGATCTATCAACGTGGAGTGTCTCGCTACACATATAACTTAGTTCAAGCGCTTAACGATTACACCAACCATGATCTGTATCTGTATGGCAGTTCGTTGCGTCAATCTAGTTTTTTAAAAAAATCAGCTCTGGATTTAATCGATAAAAAAAACTTCAGGCATCAGTATAAGATACAAAAACTTCCGCCCTCGGTTTTGCAGTTACTCTGGAAAATCAACCTCAACCCAATCAGTTTTCAGTTTCCAGAACTTGATGTTTTTCACAGTTGGGACTGGGTTCAGCCTCCAGATAAAAACCTCCCCTTAGTCTCAACTATCCATGATCTTGCCATCTTAAAATATCCTGAAACCGCCCTACCTAAAGTTCTCAAGGCTCATCAGCAAAGCTGGCGCATCTTAAAAAAACGACAAGCTCATATAATCGCGGTCAGCCAAGCAACCAAGCGTGATGTAGTCAAGATTTTAGGTTTTCCCAACTGGCGAGTCCATGTGGTACCAGAAGCTTTACCTGTGGAGATAGTTGAGGTAGATCAACAGCTAGATGAGGTCAAGGCTGATTTGATCAAACAAAAACTTAACTTAAACCGACCATATATTTTATTTGTCGGTGTGCGAGAACCGCGTAAAAATCTAGCAAGACTAATAAAAGCCTGGCAACCACTCTCAAAAGAGGTTGAGCTGATTGTGGCAGGTGATAAGGGTTGGGACGAACATAAGTTTCACAATCCACAGCTACGGTTTTTAGGCAGAGTCACAGATCAGGAGTTATGTGTCTTGTATAGCGAGGCTGAACTGTTAGCTTATCCCTCGTTATACGAAGGGTTTGGTTTGCCGATTTTAGAGGCTTTTCACCACGGCACACCTGTTATCACCTCAAACATCTCTGCCATGATCGAGGTGGCTGGCAATGCTGCAGAGTTGGTGGATCCTCATTCTGTTGAGGAGATCAGACAAGCCATTAAAAAAATTCTTGATGAAGATAAAGAGGCGCAACAGAAACGCTTGCAAAGGATGATCATTAGAAAACAGATGTTTGACTGGAAAAAGGTGGCTTTACAAACGGTTCAAGTTTATAAAAAAGCAGTTGAAGATTTTAATAATTAAAAAACCATGATAAAACTCGCCATCGATGCTAACGAAGCCAATGTCTCCAACCGTGTTGGGAGTAATGTCTATGCTTTCCATCTGCTTTGTGAGCTAGCAAGATTAATCACAGCCAAACAAGAGATAAAGGCAACGGTGTTGTTGGCTTCGCCTCCATTAGCCAGTTTGCCAAAAGAGAGCCGGTTTTGGCATTATCAAGTGATCTCACCAGCTAAATTCTTTACTCAGTTTGCGTTGCCAATATATCTATTTAAAAATAAAGAAAAGTTTGACCTGTTTTTTACACCCGGACATTATGCACCACGCTTTTGCCCAGTTCCCTATATCTCAAGTGTTATGGACCTGGCTTTTTTACGTTTTCCTGAGCAGTTTAAAACAAGCGATCTCTTGCAACTTAAGCACTGGACTAAGTACAGCGTGGATAATGCAAAAAAAGTGGTGACCATTAGCGAGTTTTCACGACAAGAGGTGGTTAACCTTTATCATAAAAGGAAGTCTGATGTTCTGGTCGCTTATCCTGATGTGAGTTTGCCAAAAAACTCTGCTTCTAAAAAAGAACTTGAAAAGTTTTTTCAAAAACACGCGCTTGCAAAACCATATTTTTTATTTGTGGGCACGCTTCAACCGCGTAAAAACTTAATTACCTTAATTAAGGCTTATGAAATTTTTTGTTTAGAAAATAAAAGATTTAAAAACAAATATTTACCTCAACTTGTCATTGCGGGCAAGATTGGCTGGCTTGCAGAACCGATTTTAACCGCTATCAATCAAACTCAAGTTAAGGACAAGATTGTTTTAACAGGCTTTATTTCAGATGAGATCAAGCTTTCGTTGTACCAGCAGGCGTTGGCCACTCTTCTTGTTGGTTTATATGAAGGCTTTGGCATTCCTGCTTTAGAATCAATGCAAGCAAAAGCCTTACCGATCGTTAGCAACCAGAGTAGTCTAGCTGAGGTGGTTGGAAAAGCCGGCTTACTGGTTAATCCGTATCAAGTAGAGGCAATCGCTACTGCACTAACTCAGGCGTGGAAGATGTCAGCTAGCGAACGCGAAAAGTATCAACGTGAGATGACTCAACAGATCAAGAAGTTTTCTTGGGCAGAAACCGGCAAAAAAGTTTATCAGTTACTGGTTGAAACCGCGCAGGAGGTCAGAGATGAGAAACAAACCTAGTCTCACTGCTTACGAAACGATTCTCGGTATTGATCCCGGATTTGATCGGTTGGGTTGGGCAGTAGCCAAGCGACAGGGTGAGCAATGGAGTGCTGTGGAGTTAGGTTGTATTGAAACCAACCGGCAACAGTCTACCACCCAACGTTATCAACAGCTTGAAACCGATCTACAAGCTGTTATTGACAAGTTCCAACCCACCCAAACCGCTGTAGAGACCTTGTTTTTTGCTAACAATGTCACGACCGCGATGAGAGTCTCTGAAACTCGAGGCATTATCATTGCTCTACTGATGCGAAATCAGTTATTGATCAGTCAATACAATCCCATGAAGATCAAGGAAGCAGTCACCGGTGATGGCAAAGCAGACAAAAAAGCGGTTGAGAAGATGGTCAGGATTGAGTTTGGTTTAACAGATAAAAAGGTTTTAGATGATGCAATCGATGCTTTAGCTGTTGTGTTAACCCATCAAATCTTGTCTAAAAATTTAAAATATTATGCTTGAGCTCAAAAACTCAGAACTAGTCTTGTATCTCTAGTAAAAATTTGTCAAAATATAAAAATATATGATTAACTATCTCAAAGGCAAACCATCATTGGTAGACGACTCGGTGATGATTCTGGTTGGCGGGGTTGGTTATAGGGTTGAGGTTGGCACATTTTGTAGAACTCAGCTCAAAACCGATGAGGTTGAACTGTATATTTACACCTACGTTCGCGAGGATAGGCTTGAACTATACGGCTTTCTCAAACCTGAACAACTGAGATTGTTTAAACTGATGATCAATGTGTCAGGCGTTGGCCCCAAAACCGCACTTGAAATTGTTGACCGAAATCCAGAGCAGATTATACATGCGGTGCAAAATGCACAGGTTAATTTTTTTTCTGCTATCCCTAGGATCGGTAAAAAAACCGCGCAAAAGATTATTTTAGAGCTAAAACCAAAGCTAGGTAGTTTAAAAGAACTAAGCTTAGGACCTCGTTCCGAGAAAGAACAAGATATTTATGAAACATTATCAGCTCTGGGTTATGAAGAAAATGCGATCGAGGATGCGGTGAGCAGGTTAGATCTAGATAACTTAACTGTTGAGGAGGCTGTAAAAGAAGTCTTAAAAGGTTTTTAATTACAGAAATCTTTTATTTAATCTTTCTCTAGTTTAATCTGATATTTTTTTATGTCACAACAACCTAACCATCACTTTGAAGAAGAAATTCTGATTAACTCCTTGCGGGCCAGTACCTGGACTGATTTTTTTGGTCAAGAACTAGTTAAAAAATCTTTGCGCATTGCTATCAAGGCTACCAAGCAACGCCATGAGCCTCTAGATCATATCTTGTTATATGGACCTCCAGGTTTAGGCAAAACCACCCTTGCACACCTAGTAGCTAAGGAGCTTGGAGTTGATTGCAAGATCACTTCTGGTACTGCCTTGGCAAAAACCGGCGACCTCGCCTCGATCTTAACCAACCTAAATGATGGTGATGTTCTATTTATTGACGAGATCCATCGACTACCTAAAGCTGTTGAGGAAACCTTATATCCAGTAATGGAAGATTATGCTCTTGATATCGTGATTGGCAAAGGACCTTCTGCGCGTACTGTCCGCCTTGACTTGCCCAAGTTCACCTTGGTGGGTGCCACCACTCGGTTTGGTTTGCTGGCCGGACCATTCCGTGACCGTTTTGGCATTATCCATCGCCTCAACTTTTACAAACCTGAAGAGATGACTCATATTTTAACCAAGGCTGCGGATAAACTAGGAATCAAGTTACTGCCCAATACTGCCTTGACCATTGCCACTCGTTCGCGAGGCACTCCGCGCATAGCTCTAAAACTACTTAAGCGTGTTCGTGACTTTGCTCAAGTAAATGATGAGTTGATTAATGAAGAGATTGTTAACTCGGCTCTGGACATGTTGGCCATTGATCAACTTGGGCTTGATCAAAACGAACGATCGTTCTTAAGAAAGGTGATTACCAAACACAACGGTGGACCGATCGGGATAAAAACAATCTCTGCCACTATTCATGAGGATCCTGGCACTATCGAGGAGGTGCTAGAGCCGTACTTGTTAGAGCTCGGTTTTATCAATCGCACTCCTCAAGGCAGAGTGATTACGCAAAAAGCTTACCAACATCTAGGTTTAAAGTATAATAAAGAAGATAAAAAACAAACTCTTTTTTAATTAAGGTCAAGCTCGTCAAGGTCAACTCATCAAAGCTGGCTTGATAAAAACCAGTTTTATTAAAACTTGCCCCTGCCTTACAAACTATTAATATCCATGTCAACACCACTCCCTATTACAGATAAAACCGGACAGCAACTTTCAATAAAACAGGTTAAACTCAAGATAAAAAATAGAGTTAAGGCAATCTATTTAGAGTTTGTGACCGGTTTTCTTTGGTGGTTTGTTGGCTGGATTCCTTCTCACTGTGTTCGCAAGTTTTTTTATCGATTGTTTGGGATGAAGATCGGAAAAAATTCTACCATTCACATGCAGGCGCGCATTTATGATCCCTATCACATCAAGATTGGAAACGGCACCTTAATCGGCGAGAAGGCCAGTTTAGACGGCAGACGTCAACTCCCTAACTCTCGCGGGGGGCTTGAAATTGGTAACCATGTTGACATTGCTTCAGAGGTCATGATCTGGACTAGTGAGCATGACATTAACGATCCCTTTCTAAAACCAATCGAGGAAAAGGTTGTCATACAAGATTATGTTTTTATTGGACCGCGTGCGATTATTTTACCTGGAATTACAGTCGGTGAAGGTGCCGTGATTGGAGCAGGTGCTGTGGTGACAAAAAACGTGCCAAGCAACACGATCGTGGCTGGAATTCCTGCTAAAGAGATCGGCCAAAGAAAAGTTTTAAACTTAAACTACAAGTTAGGTCGACCCAGACTGTTTCAATAAATCTTCTATCTTATGTCTGACAAGTCTTTAGAACTTTTATCTATTATTATCGTGTCTTATAACACGGCTGAGTACACCCTCAAAGCAGTTCAATCGGTAATCGCGGATATTGATCAAGCATCCTTGCTTAAAGGTCGATGCAAGATTTTCGTGGTTGATAATAACTCTCAAGACGACACTCTGGCTCAGCTAAAAAAACTTCAAGAAAGATGTCAATATCTGGATGTTATTCAAAACAAGACAAACTTGGGTTTTGCTCGAGCTAACAATCAAGCTATTGTAAAAAGCCAAAGTAAATACATTTTTTTACTTAACTCTGATGCTTATGTTTTATCTGGAGCATTAACTCAGTTAGTAAAAACCTTTGAAACTAACCCAGTTGATAACTCCACAGCTCAGTTAGCCTCACAACAAGGAAAACTTGATCGGTTAGGAATTTTAGCTACCACCTTACTCAACCCAGATAATAGTTACCAACCTCAAGGTGGCGCACTCCCAACAGTTTTTAGTTTAACCACGACCCTCTTTTTACTGGATGATATTCCTTTGCTTGGAAAATTTTTACCGGCGGTTCAAGAAACAGGCCGATCACCCAAGGCTTTTTTGAGCAGTTCGCTCCAGCCTCAGCAAAAAGGCTGGGTTGGAGGCACTGCCATGTGCATCCGGAGAGAAGTGGTGGATGAGATCGGTTTGTTTGACGAAAACATCTTTATGTATGGGGAGGATATTGAGTTTTGCTTGCGAGCTAAAAATCACCACTGGGATATCGCGATCGATCCTTTAGCAAAAGCAGTTCATCTGGGAGGCGCAAGCTCCACAGATAGAACCGAAGATAAAACTGGCAATAGAGCTGGCGGTAAAATCGGCGATAAAACCGGCAATAGAGCAGGCTATAAAACTAGCAACTCATATAGCGAAAACGCCATCTTGGGAGAGATAAAAGCTTTTTTATACATCTGGACTAAACACAAGCCACATTGGCAGATGTATTTTGTTAAAATGATACTCTATTTTGCCATTAAGTTTAGAATTTTCGTGTTTGGCACAGTTTTTAAGGATAAACACAGAAAACATGTTTATAAAAAAGCAAAACAGTTAATCTACGCACAATGACAAGTCTAAAAAAAGTTTTTTCTTGGCTCGATACCAATATTTTACTATTGATAAGCGGTTTTCTCATTGCGTTTATTCCTTTGTATCCAAAAATTCCTCTGGCAGACTTGGTGCCCGGTTATATTGTGCGTTTAAGACTAGAAGATCTATTTGTTTTTTTTGCGATCTTAGTTTGGTTTGTTCAGGTGCTTCGTCACAAGATTAAATGGCGCTCAATTATTTTCTGGTTGATTATTGTTTATTTATTGGTTGGTTTGCTGTCGGTACTCTCTGCAGTTTTTTTTCTTCCCAGTATGCCGATGGAACTACTTCACATTGGTAAAACTGGATTACACTGGATGCGATATCTTGAGTATTTTGTCTTGTTTGGTCTGACCTTTTCTGCGGTTAAATCAAAAAAAGATGTTCAGATAATAATAAATGTGTTTGTTTTAACAACCTTGGCCATTGTAGTTTATGGATATGGTCAGCGCTTTCATTATTGGCCGGTTTTTTCCACCATGAACCGAGAGTTTAGCAAGGGAGTGCGCCTGTACTTAACCGAGAATGCTCGAGTTCAATCAACCTTTGCTGGACATTATGACCTCGCAGCTTACTTGGTTATCGTCTTAAACTTGATTCTTGCCATGGCCTACAAACAAACCAAAAGCTGGAAAAAGATCTGGTTTCATTTGGTTCATTTGGTTGGGTTGTGGCTCTTGATCATGACCGCTTCTAGAGTATCATTTGTTGCCTATATTGCTGGAGTGGCAGTGGTTATTTTTCTGCTTGCTTCTGAACAACCTACATTTTTGACCAAGCTCAAGTGGGGTGTTACTCGCTTCACCCTAACTTTGCTGTTAATTGGTGTTATGATGCTTCAATTTGGCATTGATATGCAAGATAGATTCTTGCATGTTTTGCGGGGATATCCGCAAGCAGAGCAGAGTTATCTAGCATTTAACAACTGGCAAAATGATGTGACTCGTCAAGTTAAACTTGCCTTAAATCTAAAGAAGAAGAAAGAAACACCTGATAACTGGATTGCTGTGGACAACAGTTTAGATGAGGTTTTGTCTAAAACTGATGAACGACCGGTTTTAGATAAACCTGACCGCACCCGTCCTGATGATGTTTACACAGATGTGCCTGTCACAATAAAAGTTGCAACCCAGTCTGCTGATGGCACCATTGAATATATCTCGGTTAAAACCGAACGTACTTGGTCTGAAAACGCGATGAAGTATGGACTATCGGTCGCGATTAGATTAGACACACTATGGCCCAACGCCATTCAAGGTTTTAAGCACAATCCATTGCTTGGAAAAGGTTATGGCACACTTAATAAAGAAACTTTTCAGCATTTTACCGAGGCAGAAAGCACAGACAACAACTTTTTAAGAGTTTTAGGAGAGACCGGCTTACTTGGTTTTATCTCTTTTTACTCAATTATTATCAGCGCGCTTTTCTTAGCTTACAAACTTCATCAATCAGATAACACCTATTACTCTTTCTTGAGTATTGGTTTTATTGGCGCCACTGTTGGCTTGTTGATTAATGCTTTGTATATTGATGTTTTCGCTGCCTCAAAAGTGGCCTTTACCTATTGGGCATTAACCGGTTTGGTTATTGCCTTATACTATCTTGATCAAGATAGAAAAATATGCAAAGGTACTTTTTTGAAGAAAAAATTTCAAGAATTTACTCAAAAGATTAAAAACAAACTCTGTCTATCAAACAAGTCATAAAATCATGAACCTAAAATGGCAATCTCTCAAAAAGCTTCTTAAAAACCATTATTTTCAACTGGCAATAGTTATCCTGCTGTCTTTTATAGTTAGACTGTATCGAATCAACTATCCCTTGCTTGACTGGCACTCGTTTCGACAGGTCGACACTGCCTCGGTAACCTACCGTTTTACACAAGAAGGCATTGATCTCTTAAGACCGCGCTATCATGATCTTTCCAGTATCCAATCTGGTAAGGATAACCCACAAGGCTATCGAATGACCGAGTTTCCTTTTATAAATGCCATGATTGCTCTCCTGTTGAACATTGCCCCTAGTTTAGATTTAGTCATGTTCAGCCGATTTGTCTCGATAATCTTTTCTTTAGGAACAATCCTTGCCTTGTACTGGCTAGTTTCACAAGTCTCAAACAAACAAACTGCCTTAATTAGTGTTATTTTTTTAGGATTGTTGCCATACTCGATCTATTACTCCCGCGTGATACTGCCTGAACCTTTTATGTTATTTTTTGTGACCTTATCAATGGCATCTCTAACCGCATTTTTTAAAAAGAAAAAAATAGGTTATTGGTGGCTGTCTTGGAGTTGTTTAGCATTGAGCTTACTACTCAAACCCTTTACTGCTTTTTTAGGTCCAGTTTTTCTAACCTTAGCCATAATTTATGAACCAAAATTTTTTAGAAAACCCTTACTTTATC
This sequence comes from uncultured Pseudomonadales bacterium, assembly GCA_964502565.1. Classification (GTDB taxonomy): domain Bacteria; phylum Patescibacteriota; class Microgenomatia; order UBA1400; family PJMF01; genus CAYVBW01. Next base: position 6,184 of record CAZCXA010000016.1, on the reverse strand, counting down.
TATATCCATTGTTGGCTTTTACTCCCTTGGTTCTATGGCGAAAATGGATCATGAACTTTCCTGAAGGCATCCCTGCTTCTGACTGGCTTTTTAATCAAGACGGTATTCGTTTCAGACCAGCCTGGTTTCGTTGGCTATTTTGGGAACGTTTAACAAAAATCATGTGTGGTTTTGTTGGAGTTTTTTTTGTCTTTTTTAATCTGGTTAAACGCGACCGGTTGCTGGTGATTATCGCCAGTTGGTGGCTGGGGATCTTGATCTTTTTTATTACTATCGCGACCGGTAATGTCAAACATGATTACTATCAGGTCCTAGCTTTACCTATCTTGAGTTTAACCTTAGCACGGGGTGCGATCTTGTTTCAACAAAAACTTACTGCCTGGCTTAACAAAAAAATCCCTCAGTCAGACCTCATCAGCTCCACCATCACCGGTGTGCTTTTCATCACATTAATCTTCTTGAGCTGGCAACAAGTGAAAGGTTTCTTTAATGTTAATCAATGGGAGTTTCAAAAGGCTGGACAAGAGGCGGATCTATTGTTGCCTCCTGAAGCAAAGGTGATCGCGCCAGCAATGGGGGACACCATGTTTTTGTTTCAAACTAAACGCAATGGTTGGCCAATCGGCTATGATATTGACCATAAAATCGCGCAAGGAGCAACCCATTACATCTCAACCAATCTTGATGCTGAGGCTATAGAGTTGGAAAAAAAATATATTACTGTAAAAAAAACCAGTGAGTTCCTGATCTTGGATTTAACGATTCCTCGATCAGAATAAACACACTTCAGAATAAATACACTTTAGAATAAATACTCTGATGTTAAATAAAAAAAGATCTTTATGAAAATCTTGATGCTTACTCCTTATCTGCCTTATCCATTGCTCTCTGGTGGACAGATTAGAACCTATAACTTACTTAAGGAGTTATCTGGTCGACATGAAATCACCTTGTTTGCTTTAATCAAGGATCATCAAGAAAAAAAATATATTAAAGATATCCAACCGTTTTGCCAACAGGTGAGGGTGTTTAAACGATCCTCAAAACCGTTTACCGCCAAAAACGTCTTAAAAACTGCCATCTCTACCTACCCGTTTTTAGTCATTCGCAATCTGGTGCCCGAAGCCGTTAGTGCAGTAAAAGCTGAGTTAAATCACACTCATTATGATCTGATCCATGCTGAAACCTTTTACATGATGCCTCACATTCCCAACACAAGAACCCCGATCTTGCTAGTAGAGCAGACAATTGAGTATCTAGGCTATGAATCTTATGCCAAAAAAATCAAACAACCCTTAAGGCATTTACTAGAGTTTGATATTAACAAGATCAAAAGATGGGAACAGTTTTACTGGAAAAAGGCTGACAAGCTCATCACCATGAGCGGTAAGGACCAGGCCTATATTCAGCAATATTTATCTAAACCAGAAAAGGTCGAGGTTGTCTTTAATGGCGTGGATAACGATTGGTTTGCTCAAGTTCCGCATAAACTATCAAACGATCCAACCGTAATTTACGTTGGCACCTTTAAGTGGCTCCCCAATGTAGAGGCTGCCAAGTACTTAATTAAAAAAGTTTGGCCAAAGATCCTGCAACTTCAACCCAATGCTCAACTCAAGATTGTTGGTAATGAGCCTACTGACGAGCTTAAGAGCTATCAAGAGAAATCTCAAAATGTTCAAGTCTTAGGCAGAGTGCCTGATATTCGTTATGCCTTTAAGCAAGCGCATGTGTTGCTAGCTCCGGTCTTTAGTGGCAAAGGCACTCGGTATAAAATCTTAGAATCATTGGCCTCGGGCACACCGGTTGTCGCCACCCCAACCGCGGTTGAGGGATTAAACCTAAAACACAACCAACATGTCTTGATAGGAGATAACTCTCAAACTCTAGCCAATTATGTTGCAAACCTGTTTGAAGATAAAAAGCTTTGGCAAAAACTATCAACCAATGGCAAAAAATTTGTTAAGCAACATTATGATTGGCAACCGATTGCCAACAAGCTTGACAAGATTTACCAATCGATGCAAGACTAAAATAAATTTTTTTTTATCAAACTTTTTCAAGATATGTCACAAGAAAAATTAACATTAGTCATTCTTAACTACAACAGTAAATTTTGGCTTAAAAAATGTTTGGAAAGTCTTAAAAGTTATTATTTAGATAAAACTAAAACCAAGGTTAAAACCATTGTGGTTGATAATCACAGCACTGATGACTCATTAAAAATGGTAAAAACAGATTTTCCTTGGGTAGAGGTGGTAGAACTTGAAAAAAACCTGGGTTTTTCCGCTGGTAACAATGTTGTTTTAAAACAAGTTAATACTTCCTATGTCATGCTGTTAAACAGCGATATTGAGTTTAACTTTCATACTAACCTGGATCTCTTGATTAACTCTCTAGAAAATAATCCTGAAGTTGCGATCGTCACTCCTAAAGTAAATCTTTCCGATGGTAGCTTAGACTGGGCTTGTCATCGAGGTGAGCCCACTCCTTGGGCCTCATTTGCTTACTTTGCTGGTTTAAGCAACCTGTTTCCGCAATCAAAACAGTTTGGAGGCTATCATCTCAACTATGAAGATCTTGATAAACCACATTTTATTAGTGCTTGCACCGGTGCAGCCATGATGGTCAGGGTTAAGCACATGAATGAAGTCGGGTTTTTAGATGAGAGATTTTTTATGTATGGTGAGGATCTTGATTGGTGTAAAAGATTTAGAGACGCAGGATATAGAATTGGTTACTTGCCTCAGGTTGAGATCATTCACCATAAATATAAATCTGGCATCCAAACCGAGTCTCCCTTAACCAAGCTTCAGTCTAAACAATACTTTTACAACACCATGTTGTTGTACTATGACAAACATTATAAAGATAAATATCCTAAGGTTTTGCGCTGGTTACTGAGATTATTTTTGTTTATCAAGAAAGGGGGAATGTAGCCTTGTCTCGAACACAAAAACAGATTGTTACCATTGGCTTTGATGCTCGTTTAAGTGGCCAACGTCATGCAGGCATTGGTCGTTACATTGAAAATTTATTAATAGAGCTGATCAAGATTACGCCTGATTTTGTTAAGTTAATAATATTTTTTCACGATCAGGGTCAAGAACAAGCGGTTCGAGCTCATTTGAAAAATCAAATGAAATATCAAGCTGTGTTTGTGCCGATTCGTCATTACTCGCTTGCTGAGCAGTTTGAATGGCCAAGAATCTTGAAGCATCACAAACTTGATTTACTGCACGTGCCTCATTTTAATATTCCGTTGTTATATCAAGGTAAGATTGTGGTGACGATACACGACTTACTATGGCATGAACAGATCGGCCCAGATGCTACAACCCTACCAGTCTGGAAATATTATTTTAAGTACTTAGCATATCGAGTCGTGACAAATCACGCATTAGTAAAGGCAGAGAAGATCTTTGTTCCCACTCAAGCGGTTGGTAAGATTCTAACCCAATATCAATCCGCGGTTAGAAAAAAAACCATTGTCACATACGAAGGCATTAGCCAGCCGTTCAGTTTGGTTCATGAAAAGCTAGTGACCGATCCTGCCTCAGCATCTCAAAAACCGTTTAAGCCGTTCCTGATTTATGTTGGTTCACTTTATCCCCACAAAAACATTAATCTTGTTTTGCAAGCTTTAAAGAGTTTAGACAATCTGACCTTGAAAATAGTCTGTGCGCGTAATGTATTTATGCAAAGAACGCAAGAAAAAGTGGCTGAGCTGGATCTAGAGGATCGCGTCGAGTTTACCGGCTATCTAGATGATGAGCAGTTGATTAAAAATATGCAATCAGCATTAGCTTTAATTCAACCCTCTAAATCTGAGGGTTTTGGCTTAACCGCGATCGAGGCCATGGCTGTGGGTACGCCTGTTATTGCCTCAAGTTTGCCTGTTTTTAAAGAGATTTATCAAACAGCACCTTTGTACTTTCATCATGACAAGCCTCACCAGTTAATTCAGGTGATTAAACAACTGGAAGATAAAAAAACCAGAAGCAAACAGATTAAAATTGGTTTAGAAACTGTGAAAAAATATAGTTGGCAGACAGTGGCTAAAACAATTTTAGATCATTACCTGAGTGTTATTTCATAGTTCATGACTAAAAAACTGTCTGATTTTCCTGTCACTAAACTAATTTCTAGGAATCTAATTTCAAGGAATCTAAAGGTTGCCATTGTCTATGACTGGGTTGATACCAGATATGGAGGAGCAGAACAACTGGTCTTGGCCTTTTATAAATTATTTCCTAAAGCAACTCTTTTTACCTCGATATACAACCCTCAACTAGCTTGCTGGGCAGATCAAGTTAAGGTGAAAGCTAGTTTTTTAAATCGTTTACCCTTGATAAAAAAACATCATCGTTTAGCCCTACCACTCTTACCTATGGCTTTTGAGTCGCTTGATTTGGCTGAGTATGAGTTGGTTATCTCTATTACTAGTGCCTTTGCTAAAGGCGTTATTACTCGATCTGATCAGTTGCACCTCTGCTATTTACTGTCTCCACCCAGGTTTCTGTATGATTTTAATCAAGAGTTTTCAGAATATACTAAACTTTCTAGACTGCCGGTTGTAAAGCAAGTTTCTAGGTTTATTCTTGATTATGTCCGCTGGTGGGACCAAGTGGCTATGTTTAGACCTGATGCGGTTGTGCCGATCTCTGAGCAGGTTCAAAACAGAGTCAATAAAAATTACGGTTTAAAAACCCTTGCGCCGATTTATCCCCCTGTTGACATGATTGAGTTGCAAACTGATGACCAGGCCCTAACCAACTTGAACTTACCATCTGATTTTTGTTTAGTAGTGAGCAGGCTAATCTCTTACAAAAAAATAGATCTGGCAATCAAGGCTTGTGCCCTGTTAAAACAAAACTTGATCATTGTGGGCGATGGACCAAGCAAAAAAGCCTGGCAAAAACTGGCAGGCTCGTTACAAAATACAAGCAACAGTCACATCATCTTTTTGCCATCCCAGCCTCAACCAGTGGTTAACTCCTTAATGAAAAACGCATCTCTCTTTTTATCACCTGGAGTGGATGATTTTGGACTTAGCCCTCTACAAGCAAACTTGTTTGGCACGCCAGCAATTATCAATGCCAACAGTGGTGTTGCTGAGGTATTTGCAAACAATATTCAAGGATTAGTCATAAAAAAAGTCACGGTTTCCAACCTTGCATCAGCCATTGAGCAAGCGCTGTTGAAAAACTTTAATTCTGCTAAAATAAAACAGCTGGCCCAATTACAGACTACAGAGAAGTTTATTAAAGAAATCTCTGAGGTTATCTAATATATAGCGTGATTACAAACCATTGGTCAGTAATAATACTCTTATGAAAAACAACCCACACGCATACGCAGTAATCCTTGCTGGAGGCGGAGGAACACGCCTGTGGCCCAAATCTCGTAACGACACACCAAAACAGTTTTTAAAGTTAACCGGTAACCGCACCATGATGCAGATCGCGGCAGATCGCATTCACAAGATTCTTCCTTGGGAAAAGATAATCGTGGTCACTAACAAGATTTATGTTGATGATATTAAAGATCAACTTCCTGAAATTCCAGAAAAAAACATCATCTGTGAGCCTCAAAAAAAGGATACGGCCTTGGCCATGTTGGTTGGGTCATTGTATGCAAAAAGTTTGGATCCAAAAGCCGTGATCATGAACGCTGCCTCAGACCACATCGTGACCGACGATGCTGAGTTTATCAAGATCATGACTCAAGCCTTGGAGATTGCCACAGAAAATGATTATCTGGTCACGGTTGGCATCAGTCCCACAGAACCCAACACCAGCTTTGGCTATATCAAGGCTGGCGAAGACTTGAAAAAAATCAATCATGGTCGATCTCTGTTCAAGGTCACTAGTTTTACAGAAAAGCCTAACCTACCCACTGCTATCGGCTATATCTCCACAGGAAAATACTTTTGGAACGCTAACATGTATGTCTGGTCTGTTAGCTCGATACTAAAGGCTTTTAAAAAACATGCTCCGCACCTATACAATGCTTCAAAAGATCTTCACAAGTTATCAGGAAAAAAATTTCATCAAGCTTTAGATGGGATCTATGCTGATGCGGAAAAAATCTCGATCGATTACGCCATCAGTGAAAAAGCTGATAACTTGGTTCTAATCCCTGGTGATTTTGGCTGGAACGACGTGGGTTTATGGAACGTGGT
>CAZCXA010000015.1:8339-24617 GCA_964502565.1 uncultured Pseudomonadales bacterium | reverse complement strand
ATCTTTACCAAATTCGTTTTTATTTGGCGAAACAATAATTTTTGATGTGATTTGATATATATTGTTTGATTGTATCTTTGGGTATTATTCGCTTTAATAAAGTTATGTACCAAACAATACACGAAAGAGTTAGGGTGGCTGGAATTTTTGATCAAGCTGATTTTAAGCCGATCTGGTTTGTGTGGCGTCGGCGTAAGTTTAATGTTGAGAAGATTACCCTAGTCTCTGATCTTAAAGATGGTGCTATTAAAAAAAAGATGTACTCGGTTTTGGCTGACGGTAACTTATACCGTTTAGACCACTGTCCTGCCGAACAAACCTGGGTTTTAGAGCAAACCTGGATAGATTAAACCAAACATGCTTTTAATCGATATTAACTCTTATTTTGCCACCCTACTCCAGCAGGAGAACCCTTTTTTAAGAGGTAAGCCTGTAGCAATAGTCAAAGACTTGGGTAGAACCTGTGTTATTGCTGCTTCAAAAGAAGCTAAGAAGCTAGGCATAAAAACCGGCACTAATATAGTTCAGGCTCGCCAGCTTGCACCTGATTTGCTTGAAGTCAAGGCCGAGTTTGATCTTTATCTAAGTGCTACTAAAAAGTTAATCAAGCTGTTTCAAGATATAGCTCCTGATGTTTGTATCTATTCCTTAGATGAAGCTTTTATTGATGTTAGTCATTGTCAAAAACACCTCTATCCTGACTTGCATCAACTGGGTTACCAAATTCAAGACAAAATCAAGACCACTCTTGGCGAGCAGGTTACTGCTAACGTTGGTATTGGCTCTAACCGGCTCCTGGCAAAGATGGCGGCCGAGATCTCACCCAAAGGTAGTGTGTTTGAGATAAATCAAGATAACTTAGATGCAATCTTGGCTGAGGTTAGTTTTGAAGATGTGTGTGGCATTGGTTTTCGCCTAGCTTCTAAACTAGCAAGAATGGGTGTGTTTCATCCATATCAAGTTAGATTTTATTCAGTCGCGGATCTAGAGCCGTTGTTTGGTCCGTTTTGGTCAAGAGAGTTATTAAAGATTGCTTATGGTGAAGAACCGCATCATTTGCAACTTTTAGATCTTGACAGTGAGATGCTTGGTCAACCTAGAATGAAAACCGTTAGTCGCTCGATTACGATGTGGGAGTTAGTGAAATCTGAGGATGAGATCAAACGTGTTCTGTATAACTTAACTCAAGAGGTTATCTATAAAGTGCGTAAGATGAAGATGTCAGGTCGGCAGGTGGGATTAAGTTTATATGGTTCTGACTTTTTAACCTGGGGTGAGCATCAAACTTTTAAGTATTTTATCAGTCATACCCAAGAAATGTTCAAGGTGATTAATGATAAATTGAGTAGATGCTGGCATCAACAGTTTAATCCTATTAAGTTTAGAGTTTATTTGGGCTTGTTAAAACCAAATGAGCAGGTTAATCCTTCGCTATTACCGAGTTGGCAAAAACAGGAGTCGATCGAGACAGCAATAGATCAAGTTACTGACCGCTATGGTTTGTTTAGTATTCGTTCTGGTTTATTACTTGATTGGCAAAAATTAATTAAACCAGAAGTGACCGGATTTTTAGGAGACAAAAGTTATCAGCTAGACTATCGCTGAGGCTATCATAGACTATCGCTGAGGTTAGCTGTTTATGATATTTAAAAGATTATCTTAATTATTACTGATCACAACCGATAGAATGACAACGTCCTGAACAGGTTTGTCATTGGCTTGAGTTGGAGTGCTTTCAATAGCTTTAACTACTTCTAGACCCTCGACTACTCTACCAAAATTAGTGTGTAAACCATCTAACCAGGGTGTGGCTTCAGCAGTCACAATAAAAAACTGACTGCCGTTGGTGTTGGGTCCAGAATTTGCCATAGCTAGCGAGCCTTCAACTAGAGGGGTTGAGCTTTGTTCGTCTTCAAATTTATAGCCAGGTCCGCCCAGACCATTGCCGAGAGGACAACCACCTTGAATCATAAAATCTTGGATCACACGGTGAAAGATCAAGTTGTCATAGAAGTTATTTTCTGCTAGATAAACAAAGTTATTAACTGTTTTAGGAGTTTCTTTGGCAAACAGTTCAACCTTGATCACTCCGAGATTGGTGTTGAGTGTGGCAAGATACGGTTGATCTTGATTGATAATCATTTTTGGTTCAGGCATGTTGGTTTTATTCATGGTTGATGGTGTTTCTTGTTGGTTATTAATAGCAGGAGAGTCATCCGGTTGAGTTTGTTCAGGCTCAAACTCATTGTTAAAAGCCTCACTAATAGTATCTGAAATAGTGTCTGAGTTACTCTCGGTGGCGATCAAATCCAAGTTAAGATCATCAACCGCTGGATCGGTTTTATTGCCGAGCACTATAAATCCAATGATGACTGCTAAGACCGCGGTTGCACCAATGATAATTAATGTTTGGCTAGATGGTTGGGGTTGTTGTGATTGGACCGGTTGGGGATGAAGGCTAGATGGTTGGGGTTGTTGTGACATAGTCTTTATCTTATTAAGACTCGATGTTACTGTAAACCACTAGTTTTTGTTAGACTATATAAATCAAACAACTCTGAAAATAAAACTCTTTTGTTGATAAAACTCCTCTGTAAATCAAACAACTCTTGCTTAACTAAGCAATTTAACATTATAATTAAAATTCTTGCCAGCTTTCCGCTTGCAGAAATTTTTATCAATCAACTATTGGAAATATTTTATGGAAGAAAGAGCAATCGCCTTTTTAGAATACTTAGCCAACAGCGTTCCATTACCACTTTTCGCGTTTTTGGGCTCAATTATAGATGAAGTGGTTGCCCCTATCCCGTCGCCATTAGTGCCGATTACCACAGGTAGTCTAACCTATGAACAACAACTGGGCTTTTTGTTTTTGTTTATCGTTGCTTTGGCTGGCACTTTAGGTAAAACTTTAGCTACACTGCTAACATATTGGGTTGCTGATAAGTTTGAGGATTATCTAACTCGCAGTAAAATTGGTAAGATTTTAGGAGTTGATGAAAATGAGATAGAGAAATATGGTAGCTATTTTAAAGGCACTAAGCGAGATAGTGTTATTATGGTGTTACTGAGGACCTTGCCCTTCATCCCCACCCTACCTGTGTCGATCATTGCGGGCTTGATTAAGTTTGATATAAAAACTTATTTCTGGACAACCTTTGTTGGCACTTATTTCAGATATTTGTTTTTCTCGATTATTGCTTATGAGGGAGTGCGCAAGTACAGTGGCATTTTAAAGATTTTAGACACTACCGGCTCAATCGTTAAGGTCTCGATCATCTTAATATTTATGGGTTGGCTCTTCTTTTTTCTGCGCAACAGATGGACTAGAATTGTTGATTTTATTTTACGCAAGAAACCAGTGGAAGCGGTTGCGGATGAGTCTGTTAAAAAATCAGCGAAAAAAAACTCTCATTAAAAACTTACTTAGATTAACTTTTCCAGTTCATCAAGGTCTTTTTTAATGGTTGCCAGTCCTTTGTCAAAAAAATTTGGTTGAGAAAGATCAATTTTAATCGCTTTAAAAATATTGACCGGCTTGTTGCTACCTCCGGCTGATAAAAACTTTTTTACAGCCTCAACCTCATTAGGATTTTCCTTAACTCGGTAGATCAAGTTTTTACTGATCAACTGTCCATAAGCATAAGCATAGGTGTAAAAGAAGAACCTTAAGTGTGGCCAGATAATATAAAACAACCCATCTTGCTCAGTGAGAGTAAATTTATCACTTAAATAAGTTAACATGTGCTGATTCAGCAACGCCCCTATCTGTTTAGAGTCTAAATAGCCATACTTTTTTATTTTTTGGTGAAGTTCTAACTCAAAATTAAAAACTGCAACTTGCCTAAAGATAGTGTTGATATCATCTTGGAGGCGGTTGTGTAGAGCCACTATCTTCTCTTCTGCAGAAAAATCCTTAACCAACTCCTCAAACACTAGCTGTTCAAAAAAAGTGCTGGCTGTCTCAGCAGTACTAGGAGAGTAGTTTTGATAAATCACTGGTTGTTTCTTGCTCAGCTCACTGTGAATAGCATGACCGAGCTCATGAGCTAAAGTGAGTGTAGAGTTAAAATCGTTAGTGTGATTCAGCAAGACAAAAGTGGGATTATTTGTTGAGCTAGAACAATAAGCTCCACCTACTTTATTTTGTTTGGGGAAAACATCAAGTTGACCATCTTGTGCCATTTTTTGCAAGATCTTGCCAAACTCAGGATCGTATTGATTAAGTGTGGTAAAAACCAGATCATACGCTTGAGCAAAACTATACTTGCGACCAACCGTCTCAATCTTGGCTGATCGGTCAGCATAAGTAAGTTTTTTTTGGTTGAGTATTCTTGCTTTTAACTGATAAAAACGGTGCGATAGGTTAAAGTTTTTTGTGACCGTCTCGATTAAAACTTGAACAATCTCAGGATCGTTTTCAAAGCTTAAGATTGTTTCTTGATAAGGTTGAGTAAAACCGCGCAGTTCATCCTCGTTAGTTTTGTGAGTGATCACCGCATTAATCTCGGTTTCGGCAAACTCTTCAACTTGAGTCAATTTATTTAATATCTTGGTGTGAAGACCGCGTCTGTGTTTAGTTGGCAACTCAGAAATAATATTAGTTGCTTCTGAGATCGGTAGCTGTTTGTTATCAAGCTTCACATAGAGTTGGTTAACCGCTTTTTCTACACCTTTAACCCACATTTGATAGCTGGTTTGATGAGTCAGGTTTAACAGTTTTTCTTGGTCTTCAGTTAAATCAAACTTTGCCTGTTCAAACCTCTTTTGAAGCAAGTAATGATATCGTTTTAAGCTGTTATCCTTTAAAAATAAATCTTGTTTCGCTTGATCGATTTTTCCTAGTTGGATCGGAAAAAAGGTTAGTTCATTTTGAGCCTTGGTCAGTTGGTGAGTGATCTTATTTAACTGAGCTTGAAACTTGGGCTCATTTGAGTTGATCGAGGTTAGATAATGAAAGTAAATTAAGGGTCGTCCGCCATTTAAATCACTGATGAGTTGTTCGTATTCAGTTAGGGCGACTAAGAGCTGGTTAGCATCTGTTAGATAATCTGTTCGATTCTGATATTTTTCTGCGAAGATACGGCGTTTTTTTTGATACTGTTCTAAATCAAGTTGAAGCTGAGGATCATCTGCTGACTGATAAAGAAGCTTTAGGTTCCAGTTGGTTTTGTAGCGCGGTTTGGTTTGGGATTTTTTCATACAATTGATTATAAAATGAGGCAGTGATTAATGATAGAATAAAATCATGAAAAAAGTTTTTTTGGTTGTCTTATTTTTTTTGATATTGGTTATTTCTTTTCAATCTGCCAGTAACTTAACCTTGGCCAACGAGATTGAACCAGGAAATAACCTCATTCTTGAAGCGAAAGTTATCAAGGTTTTAGATCAAGGACTTGAGATCACTCAAGAGTTTGAAACAGAGTTTCAGGTTTTAAAGCTTCAGTTAAAATCAGACACGTTAACCGAGCCGATTGTTATCAAACACGGCGGTATTCCTGTTACCAACTTTGTCACCTACCAACCAGGAGATCGAGTTTTTGTTGAGTTTTTTCAGCCTTTGTCAGAATTAAGTTTAGACACAACCCTGGATGTGTCCCAGATAGCCATCATTACCCGCGTCAGAGATCAGGCGGTGTTAGTAATCTTTGTGATTTTTGTCGCGATGGTGTTACTGGTAAATCGGTTTAAGGGCTTGCGTTCTTTGTTTGCCTTAGTCTTAAGTTTTGCAGTCATCTTTTTTATTGCCTTACCCCTCCTATTAAAAGGCATTCATCCCCTGCTTGTAACCCTGTCTTTGATGATTTTTATTATTCCGGTCAGTTTTTATCTTACTCACGGTGTAACTAAAAAAACCCATGTGGCCGTGATCGGCACGGTTTTGTCGCTGTTTTTTTCAATTATTTTAGCTTCTGCTTTTATCAGTTCTACTGGTATCACCGGCACTACTTCTGAAGAAGCAGGGTTTTTAACGGTTGAGCTTCAAGACAAGATCAACTTGAGTAGTTTATTTTTAGCAGGTATTATTATTGGACTGCTTGGCACCTTAGATGATGTCACCATCACTCAAGCCGGGATAGTTTTTACCCTTAAAAAAAATAAACCTGAAATCTCACGTAAAGAGTTATTTTTACAGGCCTTTGCTATTGGGCAAGACCACATTAGCTCGATGGTAAACACCTTGATCTTGGTTTATGCAGGAGCGTCTTTGCCGTTATTACTCTTGTTTGTGAACAATCCGCATCCACTGTCCTATGTGTTGTCGCAGGAAGTGATTGCTGAGGAAGTAATCAGGATGATGGTTAGCTCAACCGGCTTGATTTTTGCTGCGCCGGTGACAACCTTGTTAGCAGTGATGGTAAGTAGTGATGGTAAGTAAAAAACGGTTGGAGGAGTAAAAGAAAACAATCCTGTTTCAAATGACAGCAATCAAGTAACTTTTTTCTTTTATCTTAATTCCTGTGATACAATCTAGTCCATGAATGAAAAAGTAAAACATAAAATCCAACGGGTTGGCATTTTTGTTGATGTTTCTAACATGTATATGTCTGCCCAGAATTTATATAAAACAAATGTTAACTTCAATCAAGTGATGAAGATCGCGGTAGCTGGTCGTAATCTAGTAAGAGCCTTTGCTTATGTTATAGAAACCGAGGGTGGCAAGGAAAAAGATTTTGTTAAAGCCCTAGAGGACTTGGGTTACGAGACTAGAAGCAAACCTTTACAGATCTTTAAAAGTGGCGCAAAAAAAGGTGATTGGGATGTAGGTTTATCAATTGATGTGGTGAGACTGTTGCCTTTGTTAGATACTGTGGTGTTGGTTTCAGGTGATGGCGACTATGTTGATTTACTTGAATACCTACGAGGACATGGGCGTCGTACCGAAGTAATGGCTTTTGCTCAGACCGCCAGCCATAAACTAATCGAGGAAGCTGACGAGTTTATTGATATGAGTGCAGACAGAAAAAGGTTCTTGATTGGACGGTAAAAAATTGCCAGAAATTTTTGTTGGACTGTTTTTGAAACTGCTGGATAACTTCCGAAACTGTTTTAATTTTGATAAAATAAGCAGGTTGTTAACACAACTTTAATGCCCGATCGTCTAATGGTAGGACAAAGGCCTTTGAAGCCTTAAGCCTTGGTTCGAATCCAAGTCGGGCATCAAGTACAACTTTAGATGTTAACAACTAGGGCTGAGCATTAATTATTTCAATCATGATTTTTTTTCTCCTCTAACTTAACTAACATCATTTAACTGTTTGTTTGAGTTGAGATTTTTTAATTTCAGAGCATTAAAATATTACTCACCTATGCGCGAAACAGTTCCCAATATCACCGCTACTCCATCTCCTGATAAATCTCCCGAGCGGTCACGCCAAGGCGCTATGAAAAAATTAGAGATGTTGAGAGCAGAACTTCGTGAGTTAGAAGCAAGGAAAACAGAGAGAACTAGCTTTTCTCGTTATAAAACTGACCGATTAAGTTTTAAGATTATGAGAAAAGAAGAGCAAATTCAATCTCTCAAAGCCTTTATCAAGCGTCGAGATGTAGAAGGCTGGTAGCTTTCTCAAGCCTCAAATCACAAACTTCCTCAACACACAATCGTTTGTTCCCTAGCTGGTCCGGTCATGACAATGAACGGCTCCACTCCTAAAGCTTGTGAGATAAAAGCTAGATATTGTCTTGCTTCTAAAGGTAACTCTTTAACTGTTTGGGCTGATTGTACTGCTCGCCCATCCCAAGCAGGAACCTCTAGATAAACTGGCTTGACCTTGTTTAAATATAGTTGGTCTGGACGGTACCCTACTTCCTTACCCCCAATTTTATAAGCCACACACACCTTGATAGGTACTTCAGGATAGCAGATATCCAGATGAGTCATGATTAACTGCTCAGCCTGACTCACCTTGAATAAAAATGAGAGCATGGGTAAATCAATATAAGCAATATCATGAGGCTTAGACTTACTGCCAGCATACTCATCAGCATCCTCTCTAATCCGATGGGCTAGTTGTTCCTTCATCAGCGTGGGCAAACGTCGCGCTCCCACGCTTGAGGAGTAGGTGGCCTTCATGGCAGCCGCCTTTATAGACAGTAAATCATGATCAATAATGCCTTCGCTTGAAGAGTAGATTCCATCAAAACAGCAGTTTGAGGCCGTGACATCAGGATACACTCCCCACCGTTTATCCAACCCTACCCCTTGCGCCTTCTCGATTACCAATGGCACCTCACTCTCCCAAGTTTTACGCAAGAACTCGTTCACGGGTTGAGCATATTGTTTTAATACACCTCTAATTTGAGCAATACGCGAACTCATCTCAACAAATCGGCCCACCTTAATGTCTGCTTTACCTAGTCGAGAAACACTGATCTCTTTCAACTCATACCCAAAGCCCTTAATCAGTTGCTGGTACAGCTGATAGTGCTTTCTTAATCGTTCCTGCCAATCTCTACTGATTAAGTCGCGAATACGCAACGGATGTCGATAGATAACATCAGCATAAGCTGGCGCAATCCCTCTACCGGTTGAACCTTTACTGCCGGTAGACTTCATCTTTAACACAGTTTCAAACGCACGATGAGTATCTAAGCATAAGAAAGCCATCTCATCAATGATCAAGTTCGCAGGCAACTGTTTAACAGATAAGGCTTGTTTAATCATCTCAATCTCAGCCAGCAAGTCTTCGGGATGAATCACCATTTCTTTGCCCATCACCACCGTGGTTCTTTTTTGCAGAGCACTTGCTCCCACCTGATGAAGCTCAATCTTGATATCCTTGAACCTCACAGTGTGGCCAGCATTGGCGCCACCATTATCGCGATAATGAACCAGTTTGCTATGATCCTTTAACAGCATGGAGGTTAGCTCATCAGTGGCTCTGCCCTTGCCCTCATCACCTAAAACTCCGCCAATGATTGCTACCGAGTTAGGCCGACGTCCAGATTTTTGAAAGAAGTTTGAGCGCTTTTTTTTGTCCAGTCCAAACAGTTGGCCTTCCTTGTAAACCTGTTGATAAATGTCAAAGAACTTGTTCATGAGCTTATCTCCATACTAATTAATAAATTTTGGATGCTTGGTTGTTAAGTAAATAAAGCTTAAATGGGTCAACTGGATGGTATCAAGTAAATAGTACCAAGTAATAAACCCCTTCATAAAAGTAAAATATATTAATTTTGAATAAATATTGTTATCGTATTATTGTAAACTTTAAGTTGTTTTTTTAGGGTTTTTAAAACACCTGGCTTGTAATTTATGTGCGAGAGGAAAGTTGATAATGATTTTTTTTCTTGTAAAAGTAAGAGATTTAGCAACTCTGTTTTTTAACAGAGTAAGGTTGGTACTACGGAAGCTTTCGCAATCAAAGCGAGTTAGGGGGGCAGTTATTGGTTGATAGCGATCAGGAGTCGCTAGCATAAAGAACGGGTCTGCCATCTGTGTTCTCACAATGATAGTATAGAATAAAAAAAGATTATTTTAAAGTCAAGTTTTTAATCACTCATTCTCATCGCCTACAACTCATCGCCTATAACTCCTGTTTTATTAGCCATCAAGTTTTTTATGAACATCAGCATCCTTACCCTTGGCCAGCTTAATACCAACTGTTTTCTTTTGATTGATGAGCTTACTCAACAGTGTTTAATCATTGATCCAGCTGATGAGCCTGAGTTAATAAGCGAGGAGATTCTCCGCCAAGATTTACAACCTTTGCTCATCTTAGCCACTCATGGGCACTTTGATCACATTATGGCTGCCTCAGCCTTACAAATGAACTTTGATCTGGAGTTCTTGATTCATCGCCAAGATGAGTTTTTAGTCAGGCAAATGAACCAGAGTATTAAGTACTGGTTGCACCAAGAGTCTGCTTTAGCGCCTCCCACAGTGACCGGTTATTTAACCGATGGTCAAACCATTGCTCTTGGAGAACATCAGGTGCAGGTGATCTCAGTACCAGGTCACACTCCGGGTAGCGTGTGCCTCTTTAGCGCTCAGGAAAAGAAGGCCTTTACTGGCGATACTCTGTTTGTTGATGGAGTTGGTCGGACTGATTTTAGTTACTCTCTCCCCTCGCAAATGGAGCACTCACTAGCTAAGATTAAAAGAGAGTTGGCTGGATATCAAGCTTATGCCGGACACGGTCAGGAGTTTTTTATTGCTTAACTTGTCGAGGCTTAAAAGAAAGATTGAGCTGTTGGCCTAGCTTGTGACGCTATCTTTTTGTTTTTTTCGTCCACACTAGATACCTGTTTAAATCATGAGTTTTACCATCAGCAAGAAACTCCTGGCTTAACTGGAGACTTTTTATTTCTTGGGCAACTTGTTTTACCTCTAACTCATCCAGATAATGACAGTACCGAGCCAGTTGCCTATCTCCTTGCCAGTCTAAAAGAAAATCATTTGGTTCAAGTTGTTCAGGATCCAACCCAATGCTCTGTGGAGAAATGGTTTTGTTTGCAAATCGTGCATCACGACCAAACTGCCAAGCAGTTAGGATCAAACAAGACTGGTTTTGTTGTAGGAGTGAGCCTAACTCTGTAATAAGTTTAACCCTTAACTGAAAGCTTGGAATATGATGCAGGATGCCAAACCCAACAATCAGATTAAATTTTGTTGAGACTTGTTCTTGAACTTGATGATCAAGTAATAATTTTACTAAGTTTAGTTGACGCAAACTCAAACTCAGCAGGGGTTGCTGAGCCAGCTTAGGCTGAGCCAGCTTAAGCTGAGCCAAGCGCAACAGTTCTGAGTTGCTATCAATTCCGGTGTAATTAAGCGCCACGTGATGCTGGAGCAAGAACTCGCCAAACCGACCATTGCCACAACCCACATCCAACACCGACACCGACTCAAGTCCTAAGGAGTGAACAATCGGCAAAACCTGATTCCACCCTGACCAAGCACACTGCCTTGACTGGTCAAAACTTTTAGCAGTGGCTTGATAAAATGTTTGATTAATCTGATCAAGTAATAAGATAGTATCTTTGTCCATCAGCTACTAGTATTATATGCTTTTTCCTAGCCTCTGGTAAAATAGAGATGTTATGCAAGATTTACTTACCCATCATCGGCCGTTAGTCATCAAGTTCTTGCAAGAACTTGAGCAGTCTTTACCTTTGAGTAAAAACAAGCTGTTAGCCTTGCAAAAAAAACATGCTTTACCTACTGGTAGGATGTTATCCAAGACTGAGTTAATTGCTTTGTATAAACACCTGGCTGGCACCAACGGCTTACAACCCTTTTCTCCAGCAGTGGTTAGGCAGTTGCGCATGAAACCGAGTCGCACTGTTTCAGGTATCGCGCCTATCACTGTCTTAACCAAGCCGTTTCCTTGTCCTGGCAACTGTCTTTTTTGTCCCAGTGATGTACGTATGCCTAAAAGTTACTTGGCTAGTGAACCAGGTGCGCAACGAGCTGAGCGTAATTTTTTTGATCCCTACTTACAAGTTTATAACCGCTTGTTGGCGTTATATGACATGGGTCATCCCGTGGACAAGATTGAGTTAATTGTGTTGGGCGGTTCTTGGTCCAGTTACCCTCAACCATACCAATTATGGTTTATCACCGAATGCTTTCGGGCCCTGAATGAGTTTAAAAAAACTGACGACCGAACACGTTTGCAACAGTTTTATCAGGATGTTTTAGAGCGAGTATCCCAATTAAATAAACCCTTTTTATCAAGTGATAGTAAGGTAAATGAACAAGTTTTTTTAAAGCACCAGCCACAAGGTTTAGCCACCGAACAAAACCAGTATAATTCGGTTGTAAAAAAACTGTTTTTTGAGACTGAAAGATTGTTAGGTTTGGATAAGTTTCAGTCAGCCAGTTGGCACCAGCTCCAACATCAGCAACAACTTAATGAGCGCGCCACTTATAGGTGCGTGGGTTTGTCATTAGAAACGCGACCGGATTTAATTACCCCAGCAGAGGTTAAAAAACTGCGCCGGTTTGGTTGCACTAAAGTTCAGATCGGTCTACAGTCTTTAGATAATCAGGTTCTTAAACTAAATCAGCGCGGACACACGGTTGAGCAATCCGCCCTTGCTATGAGCTTACTCCGAGGGGCTGGATTCAAGATTCATGTCCACTGGATGCCTAACTTACTTGGCTCCAGTCCAGCTCAAGATAAACAGGATTACTTGAAACTGTTTACTGATGATCGTTTTCGGCCGGATGAGATTAAGATCTACCCCTGTTCCTTAATCAAGAGCGCGCCCTTAATGTCTTACTACCAAACTGGAGAGTGGCGACCTTACTCTTATGAAGAGTTGTTAGACGTACTAAGTTTTTGTTTACTTAATACTCCACCCTATTGCAGAGTTACCAGAATGATTCGTGATATTCCAAGTTTTGAGATCGTGGCTGGTAATAAAAAAAGTAACTTTCGTCAGATAGTCCAGAGCAAACTTGATTTAGCTGAGAAAAAATCAGTTGATATTAGAGCTAGAGAGATTAGAAACTCACGGTTTGAAAAGGAACAGGTTTTTTATCAAGAACTGAAGTATGAGACTGATTCAAGTCAGGAAATCTTTTTACAATATTTAGTTCAGGTTGAGAAAGAAGAAAAGTTGCTCGGTTTTTTACGGTTAAGTCTGCCTAAACAAACAAGGTTTATAAAGGATTTAATTGGTGCTAACTGCGCCATGATCAGGGAAGTTCATGTGTATGGACAACTGGTGGGACTGGGTAAATCAAGTGAGGGCAAAGCTCAGCATTTAGGATTGGGTAGTAAGTTGATTAAAAAAGCGAAAAAAATCGTTGAGAAAAATGGTTATAAAAAACTAGCAGTGATCTCTGCAGTTGGTACTCGTGAGTACTATCGCCAGCGTGGTTTTGTTGATGATAACTTGTACCAGTTTGTTAATCTCTCCACCAGCTAGAGTTTTGCTTCTATCAATTTACCAGCAGAGCAATTTTTCTCTACTTACATATCCTTGAAGGTTCCTGTACAGTGAAAGTATGTCGCCTTCGAAAAATCTCTCTCACGCTCAAAATTTCCGCCAGCTCTCTACCTTTATCTCGCTTGTGGTCGTGATACTGTTTTCTATGTTTAAGCTGTGGGAGAACTCAACCAACACTAACATTAAAGGGGACCAGGATTTTCAAGGTTTTGAACAAGTTGTGGTCAAACGAGTGGTGGATGGTGACACGATTGTCTTAACTGATAACCGGCGCTTGCGTTATATCGGCATTGATACTCCAGAAACAGTTCATCCGCAAAAGCCAGTTGAGTGCTTTGGCAAGGAAGCCAAGGAGTTTAATCGTCAGCTAGTGGAGAACAAGACCGTGTATCTAGAAACTGATGTCAGCGAGACTGATCGTTATGGTCGTTTGTTGCGATATGTGTGGGTGGACGGCGAGATGGTGAATGAAAAACTGGTGCGTGAGGGTTATGCTTATGTCAGCACCTTTCCGCCTGATGTGAAGCATCAAGAGTTGTTTGTTCAGGCACAACAGGAAGCTCGAGAGTCCAACAAGGGTTTGTGGGGTCAGTGTCCAGTCAAACAACTGAATAAGATTAATCAAGTGATTGAACAGGCTGATCAGGACTTAATTAACTCCTCAGAAACACAGGCTGATTTGATTATGGATCCTGCCATGCTAGACCTTTAAACAAGACCGCTATTTCGCATCTGCTCCAACACCCCTTGACCAATACCAGGAATAGCTAACCATTCTTCATAAGTTTTTGGTGATAATAGAGCGATAAAATATTGAGTTTGGAAAGGCAAGTCTGCCAACAACTCATGATCTTGGATCTGTCTTAAGTTCTCCTGCTCTGATCCGTTTAGGTTAATATGATACTGACGGCAAAAACCACATTTACCACAGGGTTGGTCAACAGGATCGGAAAAATATTCAGCCAGCGCCTGCTGTAAACACCCTCCTTGCGTCATGGCTTTAGTGATTATTAATAATTTTTCTTGCTCGATTTTTAACCGAGCACCGGTTTTATTACTTAACAGTCTTTGCTGAATATAAACATCTTCTTCGCAATACAGCAGAAAACACTCACTTTTGTCTCCATCCCGACCGGCTCGTCCTACCTCTTGATAGTAGTTTTCTAGATTTGCTGGCAGTTGGTAATGGATCACATATCTGATATCACTTTTATCTACTCCCATACCAAACGCGTTGGTGGCACAGATTATCTTTGACTGATTGCTCATAAATAAATCTTGAATCTCAGCTCTACGTTCTGCTTCTAAACCGCCGTGGTAAGCCTCTGCTTTACTGTCAGATAACTGCTGACGAATGTTGAGAAGATTTATCATATCCGCAATAATCTGGGTGCTTTTGCGCGTGGTGCAGTAAACAATGCCGGTTTTTTCTTGATAATTTTTTAGTAGTTTGATCAACACCAGTTGTTTTTCTGCACGTGATTGGCAATGAATGACATTCAAGTTTAAGTTGGTTCGTAAAGCTGACTGTTTAAACACCACCGGGTGCTCCAGATTAAGCCACTGTTTTATATCAGCCATAATTCTGTCAGTAGCGGTAGCAGTAAAAATTCCTAAGACTGGTTTAGTTGGTAAGCAACTGATAAAGCGAGGTATTTGTTGATAGCTAGGCCTAAAATCATGGCCCCACATCGAGATACAATGCGCTTCGTCAATCGCAATAAAGTTTACTTTAAGTTGAGGTAAAATTTGGGCAAAACTTTTTGAACCCAGTTTCTCTGGAGATAAATAAACCAGTTTATACTGCTGAGTCATTAAATTTTTCATTCGTTGCTGAGATTCCTGATTTGACAAACTACTGTTGATAAAACTTGCTGGAATATCAAGCTTGTTAAGAGCATCAACCTGATCAGCCATCAGTGAGATAAGTGGTGAGATAACCAAGGTCGTGCCAGGATAATACAAGGCTGGCACCTGAAAACAGATTGATTTACCACTGCCGGTTGATCTGATAGCCAGCGTATCATGGCCACTCATAATGGACTCTACAATCTCCTTTTGCCCTTCACGAAACTCGTCATAGCCAAAGTATTTTTTAAGAATTTGGTTAGCGCTGAGCTGAGTGTTGGCAAAGGTGTCAATCGCCATTTCTTCAGCATAAAAAAGAAAAATGAAGTTTTACTGAAAATCGTTGAGGAGTAATTGCTGTCCAACAGTTAATGAAGTTTTACTGAAAATCGTTGAAGAGCAATTGCTGTCCAACAGTTGAGGAAACTTGGTACTACTATTGTTCGCTTGAGTTCTTGTTGGCTAACTCTTGCCTCAGTTGGTCAATTCTATGTTCAACCAAGCGACCACGGTGATGAGCTGTGGTGCTGATTGGATCAGGAGCACTATTTTCCATGGCGAGCAAGCGACGTCGCTCCTCTAGAGCTTGTGAGAGAGCTTGTTTTTGATTGGCGTGAGTTTGAGATAGGGAAGTTGATGACGAACTGGAGTGAGTACCAAGATTACTAGTATCATCAGCAGGTGTCTTTTGAGTTGAGTTTTGCTGAGTCTGAAATCGAAACGGAATAGAAGCAGTTAACTGATTTTTCATCGTGATTTATTAGACATTATTATATCATCTTTAGCTTTTGATTTTTTTACAGGTTATGAAACATAAAATTTTTTTTTAATTAACAAATCAGGAGCCACTAACTTTTTGGAAGGTAATAAAAAAACAAAGAAAATTATGAACCGAGTTTAGAATAATTTTATCCTTAAAATTATTCTTTTGAAGACAAGGAAATCTTTTAGCAAGATAGGTATTACTCAAAGACGCTTCTTTTTAGCGGGAAGCCTTAGTGGTATTTATTAAGAAAGTTGCAATCAGGACTGAGCTAGTTTCTTAGTTTATCAGGCTGTCAAAGAATTTTTTTGAAGGGATAGCGCTTCTTGATTGAGTTTTACATAATCAAACTCTTTTTTTTCACCAGTTGTGTTATTTATAATTTCTTCGTGTATGCACACCCATCTCACTCGACTATCACTCGCTCTTAGTAATTTTCCCCATGTTTCTATGGTCTTGATCTCATTCCCCTCCTGATCAGTATAGGCGGTGTACACAATTGCTTTTGATGATATTTTAAATTCATCACCATACCTTATGCGGTCACGTGTTTCAGTGAGCGTTGTTTTACTATGGGGCATCGAACGGAGCTTCATACCTATATACTCCAAACAAGTCGCAGGAAGATTCTCATAGACCATTTGGACATGTGTAACTGGCAGTCCTGCTAGTTTTAATTCTACAAATAACGCTTCCTCATCGGCTGATCTCTCCACTTCATCGGCTGAGTTCACCCCCTTGGGATAATTTTTTTCATACGAATGAGC
>CAZCXA010000015.1:0-8239 GCA_964502565.1 uncultured Pseudomonadales bacterium | reverse complement strand
GGCTGCGCCGACCAAAACCCCGCCTGATAATCTCAAAAACCGCCTTCTGGTATATTTTTTTTCTGGCCGTGTGTTTGGTAACTGTTCTTGTTTTGTCATATTTTAATATTATAGCATATTTAAGTTATTACCAAGATGTGTGGTCAGGGTACAAATTTTTTGAAAAATCAATAAACTTGTGATTGTCCTTAAATGTCGGAGAGACAGGACTTGAACCTGCGACCTCGCGCTCCCAAAGCGCGCGCTCTAGCCATCTGAGCTACTCTCCGTTAAATCTTGTGAAGATAATGACAAGATTCAGATACTTCACTTGCTTTTTTTGAGCGAGAGACGGGGCTCGAACCCGCGACCTTCTCCTTGGAAGGGAGACGCTCTACCAACTGAGCTACTCTCGCAATTATTTTCTAAATTTTTTCGGTGTGCCACGGGTGGGAATCGAACCCACACTCCGGTGAAGGAACAAGATTTTAAGTCTTGCGCGTCTACCAATTCCGCCACCATGGCGTGATTAAAAAAATCGTTAGTCACGGCCGAGTTTCAATCAGGTAATTATATCACTCGCCACCCTCTCATGCACTTCATAAATATCCCCTGCTCCCATTGTTAAGATGACATCTCCAGTCTCTAGCTGGTGTTGACAATAGTCAGCCAAGGAACTTATGGTTTTCAAGTTGCTGATCTTTATCTCAGGATTAAGTTCTTTG
Organism: uncultured Pseudomonadales bacterium; assembly: GCA_964502565.1. Taxonomy (GTDB): domain Bacteria; phylum Patescibacteriota; class Microgenomatia; order UBA1400; family PJMF01; genus CAYVBW01. The sequence continues at coordinate 7,535 of CAZCXA010000015.1, read as the reverse complement.
ATTTTCTCTAGCAATATATCTGATGAGATGGTCGGATCGTAGTTTTCTCTGGCAGAAGGAAAAATATCTAACAATAACACCTCGTCAGCTTGTGACAGAGCCGTGGCAAATCCTGCCAGTAATTTTTTGGTGCGGGAGTAAGTGTGAGGTTGAAAAGCAATCACTCGTCTGCGATCAGGATGCCATTTTTGCAAGGCTAGAATCGTCTCTCTCACTTCATTGGGATGGTGGGCATAGTCGTCATAATACAACACGCCATTTTTTTCACCTTTAAACTCAAATCGGCGTTGGGTGTTTTGAAACTGAGCTAAGGCTGATAAAGAGTTCTCGATTGACACACCTAGTTCTTGAGTTGCCAAGCAGGCACTCAAAGCATTGAGCAGGTTAAACTTACCAGGTATTTTTAGTTTTAGCTGATATTGCTGTCCGTTTAGCTGAATCTTGCCAATATTAGTTTGTTTGATTATCTCGTGTTTTAACAGTTGACAATCAGCGTCACTGGTCCCAAATCTTAAAATTTTTATCTGTTTTTTTCTCAACTCAAGTTTTAAACTCTTGGTTATTTCTTGTAGATTTTGGTTATCTTGATTAATGATTAAGGTTCCGCCAGGTTTGATCTGTAGAAAAAATTGAGTAAAAATTTCCCTAGTATGGTTTAAGCTGGAGTAAACATCTGGATGGTCATATTCCAAGTTGGTACAGATGGTGATACTGGGTGTTAAAAAGGAAAAGCGCGGAATAAATTTATTATTACTCGTGATCTGTTCGCCTGGATTGATGACATACTCATCAGCTTCAGCAACAAAAATCTCGCTACTAGCTCGCCATTGACCAGTGCGTTTCATGCCTAAAATCTCACCCACTCCAACAGAGAAAGATGGTTGAAGGTTATTTTTTTCAAGAATCCAGGTAATCATGGCTGAAACAGTGGATTTACCACCAACCCCACACACGGCCACACCTTTTTTCTGGTTAAACAAACAGGCTAACGCCTCAGCCTGAGAAATGATGGGAATATTTTTTTCAATTGCTTGCTCTACCACTGGATTTTTAACCCCGCCATGGGCTCCGGTATAAATTACACACTCGATGTTTTTTGACAGTTGGTGGATAAAACCAGCATCTATCTTAATTGGTAAACGATCAAGGATTTTTTGTGTGACAAACTGGTCAGGTACGTCACAGCCTGTTACCTGTTTGTTTAAGTCTAGCAAGATTTGGGCTAAGGAGGTCATTGCAACACCCTTAATGCCCATCAAGTAAAAATGATTAAATCGAGATAGATCTGGACAGTTACTTACCGGGTTTTTCATGACAGTTCACGAGTTTACTTGTTTAATAACTTGAGTTGCCACAACCGTGTCATTCCAGGGTATTTCTTGACCATCGATAGCCAAACTTATTTCATGACCCTTACCCATCAGCACCACAATGTCATCTTTTTTTGCGAGTTTGGTCAGAACGTGCTCAATAGCTTTGTAGCGATTAGGAATAGAGATAATTTTTTGTTGATCTGTTTCCACACCAGATTTAATCTGTTGGATAATACTCCAAGTATCTTCAGTGCGTGAGTCGTCTGCGGTTAACACAACCAGATCAGCATGCTCAACCGCTTTTTGACCCATAATCGGTCGCTTGGTTTTATCCCTCAGCCCAGTGGCGCCAAAAACCGCGATCAGTTTACCCGACCTTTTTAGTTGTGTTTTTAAGTAGGCTAAAACCTCATCCAGGGCATGAGGGGTGTGGGCAAAATCCACAATTACTCGGAATGGTTGTCCTGCCTCAACCTCTTCAAGTCGACCTGGCACCTGAGGAAAGTCACTAATCGATTGAGCAATTGTTTTATCATTGATGCCTAATTTTTGCGCGATCTTGACTGCCAGCCTGGCATTCATTTGATTATATTTTTGATCAAACCGTTTTTTAATTGCCTGCAAAATCTGGCGACTCAGCTTTTCTTCCTGACTATAACTGATCACGGTTTGTTTTTTTAAATCCAACCTTTGTTTAACTCTATAAAAAGAGGGGTCATCCTGATTAATAACCGCAATTGGCGCTTTTTTTAACAACAAGCATTTAGCCTCGACGTAATTGTTATAAGTGAGATGATAATCAAGATGTTCGTGACTAATATTAGTTAGGCCAGCAATAAATGGTTTAACTCCCCAATCTCTGAATTGATAAGCGCCATGCGAGGTCATCTCCAACACAACATACTTGCAGTTGGCTTTAACCATTTCTCGAAGGAGCTGTTGCAGTGCTTGCGGTTCAGGCGCGGTGGTGTGTAGACCAATATCAATATCTTTTTTTCCGATTTTTGCCGAGATGGTAGAAATCAAGCCAGTTTTTTGGCCTGCTTGATTTAAAAGATGAAAGATTAAATTACTTGAGGTGGTTTTGCCGTCGGTGCCGGTAATCAGGATGATCTTGAGTTTTCTTGCTGGAAATCTATTGAAAATAACAGCTGGGACGCCAAGCAACAGTCCTGTTTTCAAAAAATGAACAACTCTTTTTAAACGATAGATGATTTGCTTCATGCTCTTTATTATATCGTGAAAACTAAAATCTGTTAGGGTTTTAGATACTCGGGTGGTATAATTGGGTCGATAGAAACTAAAATTAATATGACAGACTCACAAAGAGCATTTATATCAGCCCTAGCCTATGTTTTTAAAAATGAAAAATTTGCAAACTATCGTCGCATTGGTGTTGCCAGACTACCAACTTATGCGCGAAAATATGCTTTTTCAGGCGAGTGGAAAAAGGAGTCTATAAAGACGCAGTCAGAAGAACCTAAAGCCCTGATTAATACTGTTGAGTCTTATTCTGAATCCAGTGGTTATAACCTGCAATGGACAGAAAGAAATACCATGTATATTAAACTTTATATGGAAAAAGGTTCTGGTTTTCATGGTAGAGATGGTGACAACTTTAAGTTTGAGGGACGAGTTTCTTCAATGAATGTTGAGATTCGAGATTACAGTCAGGATAAAGATAAGTATGTTTATAGAGTGAGTTATTAATTTTTCAGCCAAGTTTCAGTTTTCTCCCTTATAAATGGTTGTTATGCAAGCAACCAGCTCATCGCTAATTCTGCAAGGACTCTCTCCAGTTAAGATTGAGGTTGAGGTCGCCACCGAGCAAGGTATCCCAAAAATTATCTTAACTGGACTGGCCAATAGAGTTATCAGTGAGGCAAAAGATAGAATTTTATCTTCTCTTAAAACCAATCAGATTAAAATTAAATCTTGCCGAACCGTGATTAACCTCTTTCCGTCAGATGTTCCAAAAAATGAAGGTCATCTGGAGTTAGCTATGCTGGTTGGTTTGCTAAAAAGTTATGGACTGGCTGGGTTTCAAGATTTTACTGCTCAAGATTGTTTTATTGGCTCGTTAGGATTGGATGGCTCGGTTAAATCGGTAAGACAGATTTTAGCTTTGGTGATTTCAGCTCATGAGCTGGGTTTTACCCGGGTGTTTGTGCCAGCTGACTGTTTAGAACAGCTAAAAGCGATTAATAATATTAAGATATCTCCTTTAAAGCATATCAGTCAACTGATTGATCAAACCTGGCAAACATACAAAACTAATGGGGCTCAATATACTTTGCAACCGCAGTTTTCAGAGATCTCGTTCAACGATCTAATCGTGGGTGATCATATTAAGCGAGTCTTGCTGATTGCGGTAGCGGGCAAGCACCACTTGCTGTTATCAGGTCCGCCCGGGATGGGTAAAACCCTGATCGCTCAATCTTTAGTATCTTTATTTCCTTTGCTTTCATATGAGCAAACTTTGCAAGTGAGTAAAATCCACTCTGCAGTTAATGGTTGTCAGGAGATGATGGTCTTACCACCTTTGCGTTCTCCTCATCATCGCATTACACCCAGCAAGTTAATAGGTAATGGTTTGAAACAACATCCAGGGGAGTTTTCATTGGCTCATCAGGGTGTTTTATTTTTAGATGAGATTAATTTATTTAGCATTCAGGCTTTAGACTGCTTACGAGAGCCTCTGGAAACTGGCAGGATTACCTTAAATAAACATGGTTCTCAAGTGACTTACCCTGCAGATTTTCTCTTGGTGGCATCTCAAAATCCATGCCCATGTGGTTATTATGGAAGTCAGGTGAGGCGTTGTCAGTGCAATCCTTGGCAAAGACAGTTGTATCAGCAAAAAATTTCAGGGGCAATTTTAGATCGGGTTGAGCTTTTTTTAAATGTCGAGCTTGAACATGATCAACTACAGTTTAATGATATCCATGACGATCTTGATTCAGTAAACCAAGCCTCTGCGATCAACTTGAGAAAAATTCAAGATCAAATACTGTCAGTTAGGCAAAAACAACAGCAACGTTACAATCAGATGGGTTTTTCAGAAGTTGGTTGTTTAACAGGACGTCAGGTTAAACAGATGATATATCTGGATAAAAACTGTCGATTGTTATTAAACCAAGCCAGCAATAGTTTACATCTATCCAATCGAGCCATCCTGAAAACGATCAGAGTGGCCAGAACTATTGCTGATATCGACCAGCATGACTCGATTAACAGCAATCATATTCGCGAAGCTCTTAGTTATCGACAAAGAACTTCATGATTGAAACTTAAATAATCAAGGAAAGAAGCGTGATCGAGCCCAAGAGCAGACAGTACCAGCCAAAAAAATGATATTTAGTTTTATTAAGCGTGATCTTTAACAACTCTAGACTTGCAAAACAAACCAGTAAACAAACCAGTCCGCCAAGTATGTAGTTTATGACGGATATCTCAGCAAGATGATCAATCTTTTCTGAGTTGATTGTGATTAGTTCGCCAAAACTTGCTCCGAGAATTGTTGGAATGGCTAGTAAAAAACTAAACTCAAAAGCTTGAGATTTCTCTAGTTTCACAGTGCTGGCGCCAAATAAAGTAGAGCCTGAACGTGAAACACCTGGAGTTAAAGCAACAACCTGAAACAAGCCGATTAAAAATGAGTTTTTTTGAGTAAGATCTTGCTTGTCTTTTGACTGTAAAAAGTTATTGGAGGCAAAAAAATTAAAAACAGCTGTCATGATTAAACCCAAACCAGCAATTAAGTTTGAGGTAAACATTGATTTGATCGAGTTCCTAGCTAATGCTCCTACTATCAACAAAGGAATGGTGGCGATGATAAGATTAACCATCATTTGTTTATTCAATGAAAAGATTGTTTTTCGAAAATAGTAGATGATGGCAATGACGCTAACCAAGTGTAAAAAAATGTCAAAGTAAAATACTGAAGAAGAGATCTGCATCCAGTTTTGTAAAATAGCTAAATGCCCGGAGCTAGAAATGGGTAAAAATTCAGTAATACCTTGTACAATGCCTAGAAAAACCGACTGCCAAATGTTCATATTTTTTTAATGTTTTTTCCAGACTTGTTAGAAGATCTTTAATATTGAGATCATCCATGAGATCATTCTGCTTTTACGAGTATTTTTTTATTTCTGAAAGAATCGTGTGATATCTTGGTTTATTTTAACCAGCTAAATTAATTGGCGCAATCCATAAGCCGGATTCTGTTTTAGGTAGTGATTTATCTACGCCTGAGTTTTATTACCTTTATCTGCAAGCAGACGATAGAGAACAAGTTCAATAAGGTAAAAGTCATCAGTCTCAGCCGGGAGGATTGCCCAGTCAATAAATTGACCGATCCAGTTGCTTGATCGTTTCACCCGACGCCACTCGGTTCGTCACTGTTGCTCTAACTGGCTTGCTTGCTTGCGCAAACAATCTCTTGCTTTTGCAAGACACCGTTTGTTCTGCTGTCCGGACTTTCCTCTTTGCTTAATTGCTTAAGCAAAGCCACTACTCGATTGCGCCGGTTATTATTATATCAAAAATCTACTGTTTAACTTGAATGATTACCTAAAACTTGTTATAAATTTTGTAGAAAGGTTTTTGAAAACTTGTAAAAGGGCAAAAACTAGAATAAATTAGTGGCAGATCCTGATACGTTTTCATTGCTCTTTTAAGCTAGCACAAGTTATTCCTATTTAAAAAAACAATGAAAGATGTTAAAAAAGAAGCAGTTAATAAGTAATTTTATTTTGTAATCAGTCGAATAAACTCTAAAAATATGCCAAATAACAAACAAACTGACAACATTTTATCTGCTGGGAAACAACCACCACAACTAAAATCTGCTGACGATCTTGCGATCGACGCCTTAAGTCAATCTGCTACTCAAAGCCAGGTCGATCAAGTTGAGTCTGAGACTGAGCAGTCTGATGAGTTTGCTCAAACCCTGCATGCTTTGGAAAAGGTGATCGAGGCAAAAGCTAACAAGCTAATGCAGATGAGACAGGAGGCTCGGGAAAAAAGAGAGATGATCAATAACGTGTTTGAGAATGATGCCCAACTTGCAGAGGCAGAAGAGCAAAAACAAGAAGTGCAGACCCAACTTAAACTACGGAAAATCGATTTAAACGAGACGGTGCAAATGCGTCAACTGAAAGATGATTTAAGAGAGATTGCTCAGGATCAAAAGGACCTAGAGGAGAGTTTAAGTAACCATTTGATTAACTATCATCAGTTAACCAACTCAACCAGTTTTGACACCTCAGATGGTGATCAGTGGGAGTTTGATATTAAAGCTAAGGTGAGGTCTAAAAAAACCAAGAGTTAGCACTGTTGCAATCTCTTGATTGTGGTTTTTACAAACGATTAATTTTATCTCTCAATCTCTCTAGTGACTGCGGAGAGATATTCTTCATCCTCTTAAGAGTTTTAAGCTTTTTTTTCAGATGTCTAACTTCTGATTTTTTTTCAGCCCTGAGAATCGAGGGTTTTTTATAGTAGCGTGTATCTCGAGCGTTCTGCACAATATTCATGTAGGTTGTGATTTTTTTGAACTTACGCATTAAACTCGCATCTGAGTCTTTTTTGGTTTTTTTGATAATGATTGGCATAAATTATTTTCTCTTTCTTTAACAGAAGCGTATTATACCTTGAAATTAAGCTAAATGTGAAGTGATTGTTTTTTGTAGTTGCTCAAGTTCTTGTTGACTGGATTTTTTGCGTTCTCCATGTTTGCTCTCCGCGTTATAACACGGAATGATATGGACATGAAAATGGTCCACCACTTGACCTGCCAACCTGCCGTTGTGGGATTTAACTAAAAAATCATCTACTTTTAGTGCTTTACGATATAGATGACAAATATTTTTTACCATCTTGTTTACCTCGCACAAAGCCTTATCCTCGGTGTCTAGCATATTTAGTGAATGCTTTTTAGGAATGACCAAGGTGTGACCTTGACTAATCGGGTAAATATCTAAAAAAGCATAAGCTTGATCGTTTTCCACGATCTTATAACTGGGCGCTTTTTGAGCCACGATATTACAAAAGAGGCAGTCAGTAGTTGAGTTAGGCATAGGTTTTTTTAATTAATTTGATAATTTCAGGTAACGACAACGAGCTAGCAACTTGATCGCGGTGTTTGCTTGATCCGTTGAGTAACATTTTACCATTAGGATGATAGTACCAGGTTGAGTTGGGATCGATTTCTCTGATTAC
>CAZCXA010000014.1:3024-25198 GCA_964502565.1 uncultured Pseudomonadales bacterium | reverse complement strand
CACTCACCTTTCACTAATGCCGGGAGGTAATGTCGGGATTGGTACTACCACTCCAGCACAAAAACTAGAAATAGTTGGTGATGTCAGAATTTCAGGTTTAACTGCTTCACTACCAGTAAAAACCAATGCTAACAAAGATCTAATCACTGGCGCTATTAATCTAGCCTCGACAGAGGTGACAGGAATACTAGGCTCTACCAATGGTGGCACTGCCCAAAACACTTATGCCACAGGAGACATGCTTTATGCTTCAGCCGCCAACACGCTCTCTAAACGCACTATCGGCACTGCTGGTCAAGTCTTGACAGTCACCAGTGGTGTACCTACCTGGACAGATGTTGGCAACCTTGGTATTACGGAAGTAGATCCTACTTGGGAAGGAGAAGCCAATACTACAGGCGCTATCGGCAGAACAGGGAATGTGGGAATTGGTCTGACTTCTCCTAATGAAAAACTTGAAATCAGTGGCAACATCCGCCTAAGAGGAAATTTATGGTTTAGAGATGATCATCGTTCACTTGGCACACAAACAAACCACCATCTTTATTTTAGAACAAATAATCAGGATAGGATGACGATTTTAAGCAGTGGTAACATCGGTATCGGAACAACCACACCAGCTTCTGGTCTACATATTAATAAAACTCGAAGTTCAGCCGACATGACCATGATAACGCTCACTTCTAATGGCTCCGGCTCCACCTATGATCAGCTGAACATTCTTTTCCAGATGCCTGCGACTGGTGCTACTCTTAGAAACGCTGCACAAATATCAGCTTTACATAATGCTCCTTCCAATAATCAAGGTCAACTAGCATTCTCAACCGGTACTTCTGGAACTCTTAATGAAGCAATGCGAATTACTAATGTTGGCAATGTCGGGATAGGGACAACCACCCCTAATCAAAAACTTCATGTTGCTGGCAAAATCGTGCTTGATGGTGGCCTTGGTTGGCCTGCTACTATAGAAAACAACTCCAATAGTGCACTAAAAACAAGTGGTTATCTTTACGTAGGGGCCAGAGCTACAGGCAACACTCCTGTTTATTGGAATGCTAACTATGCCTTAAGCGTCGCTTCCTCTGACGTAAGATTAAAGGAAAATATTACTGACATCTCTAATGCGCTAGATAAAATCTCTCAAATCAGAGGAGTTAACTTCACTTGGAAAAACGATCCTACTCACCAACTTACCCTAGGCATGATCGCTCAAGAAGTAATGCAGGTTGTGCCAGAGGCGGTTTACTCCTTTACTTACGAAGATGGTGGTGAAACATACTATGGTATCCACTATCCAGAAATGACAGGTTTAATTATTCAGGGTGTCAATGAACAACAGCTACAGATTAATCAATTAAATACTGCTGTTAACTCGTTACTTGCCAACACTGCCTCACTGAATACTTCTATATCTTCTCTGCAAAACGTAACAAATAATCTGCAATCAACAACTGCTTCTCTACAAACCTCAACCAATAATCTGCAAACAACAACTGCTTCTCTACAAACCTCAACCAATAATCTGCAAACAACCACCTCGAGTCTTAATACCAAGATGAACAGTTTACACTTAACCAAGGTCGGTAATGTTGGCTTGGGTAGTGGTCAAACCGCCTCAGCCGGAGCCAGCACTAGTGCCGAGCTTGATCTGACCTCTCTAGAAAATCTTACCTATGAAGTTAAGGACGGCGTCACCGGTGACGCAGTACAGCGGATCACGGATTTTTCACAAACTGCCATTGGCAAAGCACAGATAGGTTTAACCAAAACTACCAACTTGATTGCAGAAAATGCCGTTATAGCTAAAGCTAAGATTGAAGATTTAACCGTCAACTTAGGTAATATTGCTCATTTAACTAGCGAGACCTTAAACTCTGCCAAGGCTACTATTGACGAACTCACCACCAATCAAATCAAGATTGGCAACTTCTTCTTTACTGAAAAAGACGGCAAACTAGAAATTCAGGATAAAAACCAGCAGACCTTGGCCACTATTGACCAAGATGGTAATGCTCAACTAGAAGGCGAAGTTACGGCCAAGAACTTGACTGCTACAGAGTCTAGTCAAGTTGAAGATGAAACCCAAACTGCCGTCACTCCATCAAGCACTGACAGCTCACAATTAGCCAAACTATTAGCTGAGGAAATCGAGGCAGAGAGTATTACCACTCAAGACCTAACCGCTTTTGGCAGTACCAAACTCGGTAACTTAATGGCTGATGAGATAGATGTGCAACATATACAAATTGCACAAGCTGAGATTACAAATGCCGAGATTGAATCAGTTGAGATTGATTCTGCCAGTATCAACAATGCCAATATAGACTCTGCTAGCATAGAATCTGCCAACATTGCCAACCTAGAAATCTCGGAAGAACTCAAGGTTCAATCCTCTCGTTTTGAACAACTTGAAGCCAAGATGGCAGAACTTGAAAACATCAAGGCTGAAACAGCTGAGATCATTCAAGGTAAACTGGCTGAAGCCGAGATCAACAAAGCTACTATTGCCGATGCTAGCTTTGAGTCAGCCACCTTTGATACTGCCACTGTCAAAGGCACGCTTTATGCTGATGCCATTGCCGGTTTTGAAGAAAAAGTCGCTCAAGCTTTCCGCCAGCCCAGCCTATTAGGTAACCTGCTGGGCGAAAGTGGCGCAGTCAACAGTAGTGAGGTGACAGCCGTTCTCGACAGTGCGGGTTATGAAGCCACAGGCAGTGCTCAGCTACGTCGCAATGTAGCAGACTTAAACTTAGCTGAAAACGATGTGGTCATCACTCCCAGCGCCGCCTATGTTAATCAATATCTGGAAGTCAACGGTATTGCCCACATCGGCGATAGTCTGGCAGTAAATAATTACCTGGTAATGGGTGACGGCCTCAAGATGGTTGCCAACCTGGGTGTTGCCTCGCTCGAGTACATCAGCGAAACCAATCCGGAAACCTCTACCCTATACATTCAACCTTCAGGCTTAGGAAGGATCAACCTGATGGCTGGTGTTATGACGATTGACGCTGACGGCAGAGTGGGAATTGTTGGCGACCTCACCGTGATTGGCGATGCTGACATCAAGGGAAATCTTAAAACAGAAACATTGCTCACAAGTTTAATCGAGGCCAAAGATTATGACCAACCTACCCAGATTAAACTGGGTGCCTACACTGACGAATATGGTAATGTAATCTACGGTGAGGTAGCCGGCGATACTACCGAGTCAACCCAGATCAAACACTCACGTTTAGAGATTATTGACGAACGCGGTGCGCCAGTGGCCACCATCAGTGCCACTGGTCGCGCTGAGTTTGCTGATGGACTTGGCATTGGACAGGAGGACTTAAGCGAAAGCAACACTCCTGAAACAACAGCGACCGATAAAACCTCTGGTCGCGCGCGTTTAGCCGTAGGTGAAAAAGAGATCATGATTCGTGCTAGCAAGGTAACCGCCAACAGCCAAATCTTTGTTACCCCGCTTGGTTCCACTAACAACCAAGTGTTGTATATAAAGGCGCAAGTTGTTGACGACCCAAGCACTGAGGAGAATGAGGGCATGTTCGTGGTCGGGTTTGACCAACCAGCTGTTAATGACGTATTGTTCAACTGGTGGATTGTGAATTAAAGATTAATTTAAAGCAAGAACTGAAAAAGTTGCGGTAGCACACCCTAAAGGGGACATACTTCTAACTTTCAAGTTGAGTTTATCGCCTACTTGGCAACTTTATTTAAGCTTATTTACAACTTGCCTAAAGCTTGATTTGTCACTTGCTCACAACTTTATTTACAACTTGCCTAAAGCTTGATTTATAACCTACTTAATAACTTGATTTACAACTGGCTGACAACTTTTAAATTATCACTTTTCTCTATATCTCAATCCGCTTTCTAATGATTGCTGGTTTATCTTCCTCTGCTTGCTGAGCTTGAGCTGACTGAGCTGTTGCTTGATTTTGTTCAGCATTAAACCCTGAGGAGTTGTCTGAATCGTGCTCAACTTGATTCATCTCCTGATCTGTTTCCGTACCGTCCTGAGACCGCGAGGTTGTTGCATCACCCACAGCTTCATCTCTCCGCGTTTTAGTCAAAGCTGACAATCTTTGCAAAGCTCGCATCACTGGATCCGACATTACCGTCTCCTGAGGTTTTGATCTTAAAGTTTCTTCCTGAGAAACCTCAACCAGGTTTTCCTGAGCTTCAGTCTGAGTTAACTCTGGCTCGGTTGGTTGAGCCTCAACTTCTTGCTCCATCTCTGTTGCCTGTTGCTCAGTTTGCGCAACTTGACGAGGTTGTTCTTTAACCTCTTTCTCAAACCTTTCTCTTGTTACTACCTGTTTCTCGGATACCTCGACTGGCACGATCTTGGCCACCACCTCTCCATAACGCTCTATTAAAACAGTTGAGCCTTGATACTGTACTTGGCTAATTAAATCAGAAAAGTTATTGCGCGCATCACTGGCAGCAATGATTTGGGATCCTGACATAGTTAGAAATAATAATTGCTATTAACTCTAAATTATGTCAATTTGTACGAAATGTCAAATGGAAAAATTACAAGTGGAAAGATATCAGATAGAGACAGGTCGCTATACACAAAAATTAAAAACAATAAAAACTAGCAACTTGCCACTAAACATGCTCTGCTAACTTTTTGTCATAACTCAACATCGGTTGTTTGTTCACCTTGGACCAACTCAGTAAAAAACTGTCAACAAAATGCAAACCCTGCAAATAAAATGGCCAAAGATTTTCTAAAACACTTCTTTGACTCACTCTCAACCATCGCTGGCCGAGCAAAACCTGTAGTTTATCAGCAATATCTACTCGATCAATCTTGTAAAAAGTCTCTAAAACATAACAACACTCAGCGATCACTATTGGCTCGATCACCAGATGATACTTCCCTTGCTGAGCCTGCTTAAGCCAACTCTTGGCTTGATTAAATTGCTCAGGCTGATCCCCTACTAAAAATCTTAAAATTACATTAGTGTCAACAATTTTAAATATTTTTTTCATTAAAAACGAGTCCTTATTGCTGTTATTACTGTTGTTGCTTTCTTGCCCATTGTTTACTAAAAGAGTCTCTGGCCTGTCTTAACTCTCTATCTGACAAACTTACCTTATTTTTTAAACTACCGGCTAAATCATCAAAACTAAGTTGAGGCTTGATAATAATCAAGTTCTTTTCTTTTTTTACCACTGCTTTCACAGCCCTGGTAATACCTAAAGCTTGACGGATCTCGCTCGGAATAGTGATTTGACCTTGGCTGGTAATTGACATGATTTTTTGCATTGTGGAGTTGCTGACTGACATTTGACTGAAATATTGCTTACGGTTGTTAGAGAATCCTGCTTTAAACAATTCTAATGATAGCATAAAAATATAATGAAAGATATAACTTCATTATATTTTCACTAAAAAAATTACTTGAAAATAAAAAACTGCTTTTGCTAAAACCTTAAAAACCTGTAGTTTGCCAACTAATACTCACACGCAACTTTACCAACTAATACTCACACGCAACTTTACCAACTAATACTCACACACAACATAGGCGTTTTCTTCATAGGTTAAGCCTGATCCAGCCGGAGGCGAGCATCTTTCTTGGCTCTTGGCAATATCTTGATCAGAGGGATTGTCTAGGGCCACCCAGAGTCTAAACATATCGTTGGAGTTATCAACATAGTACGCAAACTCTTCAGGTAAACGCCCCATGTAAACCGTGTCCCCGACCTCAAATTTTTTTCCCTTAAGATTATTAAGCACAGGATCGCCAGCCATAGTTTCATCTGGATACCTCTGAAAATCATTATAAAAAAGCCTAAGTGCCTTCTGCATCTGTTGCAGATCATTTTTTCTTTGAACATCCTCTGCTCTCTGCCGAGCACCTAAAATATTAGCCGTGATTAATGACACCAAGACACCAATAATAAAGATAACTACCAACACCTCGATTAAGGTAAAACCATGACGCGCTTGGCCTGAGTTTGTATTTTTTTTGATCATGTTGAAGATTTTAATTAGTTAAGTTAGGAGTACTAATAAAATAATTACACGACAAGGTGGGATGGCAAGAGGTGTTAATGTCAGGCAAGCTTGCCTCGCCCACCCTGCCTGGATCATGCTCGTTTTCTAGATAAGCATAAACTCGATAAGCTTGAGCTTTTGTGCCATCGCCATTAAGAAGATGAGCCTGATAGAAATAGTTTAAACCACTTGGATCTTTGGGTAAGTTACTCATATAAATCGTTTCTTGATTGTCTGGGTCATTAAAAACATCATTCCAGTCATAAACAACCTCCTCATCTTCCAGATGGTAAACCACAATCCGCCCCTGGTCATCACTTACTGGATAATGCCCTTTGTCAGAACGATACATCTCTAGCGCATTAGCCACCTGTTCTAAGTTTTTTTTCCTCCGAGCATCGCGGGCACGCATTTGGCTGGTCGAGAAGGTGCGCAAACCAATCGTTACCAACACTCCAAAGATCACCATCACAACAAGAATCTCGAGTAAAGAAAAGCCATGAGTTTGTTTTGATTTCATAAATGTTTAAAAGTAATTATCAACAATAAAATAACTATCGACAACCTTTAAAACCTGATCCTGGCAAACAAACACAGGCAATACCAGGCTCCATTCCGCCATTAGCAGTGCAGTGCACATCGCAATCTGATTTTGTTTCATAACTGGTACAACTATCATCTCCTCTCATCTCAAAATAACTCCATCTTTCTTGATATGTTAAATCCTGACACTCATAGCCTCCGCCATAAATAGGAGTACAGTAGAATGTTCCCACTTCTTCTCCACTCCCTCCTGTACCACCCGTGTGCCATAAAGAGGTTGTCATGCTTCCACCTATTGCCATTCCCCAATTGTAGCTCTCGCCACCCTCTCCACCACAACCCTCAACCGAGTCACAGCCCGTTGCAATAATATCTTGATCAGTCTCAACCTCTAACTTGGCTAGCAAACGATAACCTTGGCAGTAATCTCCTTCATAACTTTGATACAAATAAGGCTCTCTGGTTAACGGATCGCAAGGAACTTCTTTTAAATACGGACTTAGCGAAGAGTCTCCGCAGTTTAGCAACAGATGTGGTAAGGGGTAACACCTCTTGTCATTATAATACTCCTCAAACGCCACCTTAATTCTATCAAGATCAGACTTGCGCGTTGCATCTCTGGATCGCATCAAGTGTCGCTGAAAATAGAACAAGGAAGAGATGATTAGTAGTAATAAAATCATCACCACAATCAAGATCTCGATTAAGGTAAACCCAGTTTGCGTTGACCCAACCGTGTTTTTAACTTTTGTGGGTTTTTTGCCCTTGCACTGGCAATGAAAATCTTGCATAATTTTAATATAGCAGAAAAGTTCAAAAGAAAAAAATTATTTAAGAGTTAGCAGTAACATAATAACTCGTTTTAATCTTGTCGCATTGGAGATATGTTTTGGTTTTTAATCTTTTGTTTAAGCTTTTAACCTTTGAGTTATCTTAAGCTTTTTTTTGTCTATATATTATCTATTATTAAGAAAGCCTAATTATGCTGTTAACTAACGACCCTTCTAACCAATCCTTTGCTGAAAAACCTAGCCAGTCACTAGGCAACCAACCGGTTGGAGACCAACCTATTAAACACCAGTCAAGTTACAACTCTTCGCCCCAAACTCGGTCCCAATCTGGTTTTTCTAGTTTTGGCACCTGGGCTTTACTTGCTTTTGTGGCTTTACTGCCTGTTTTGGTCGTGCCATTGACCAACAACTTTATCGCTCACAGCAAACTTTTTTTAATCTTGTTTGGCGCTATTATCACTGGCCTACTTTTTTTTATTGACTCAATTAAAAAACAAGCATGGAGGTTTATAGTTTCTCCTATTACTTTACCTTTAGTCATATTTGGTTTGACTGTATCTGCCTCCACCTTTTTAACTCAAAACTACCCTGTTGAGAACTTGTTAGGAATGGGTGGTGTTTATTTAAGCGCGGTCGTGATGGCTTTGTTTGGTGCTAGCCTTATTAAAAAAGATCAGGCTGAGAAAGTTTTGCCGGTCTTGATTGGTTCAGTCTGTGTGGTTAATCTTGCAAGTTTGTTAGAACTATTTGGTTTTGGACCCAGCTACTTAATTAATGCAGTTTCAGGTTTTGAGCTTGAACACAACTTAATCTTTAACTTAAGCAGTTCTTCCTTTATCGCCCTACAAATTGGCATCTTAGCTTTAGTGGGTTCGGTGGTAAAAATCATCAAAACCAAAAAAGTGACTACTTTTGATGTAGTCACCTTACCCATTATAGTCTTAGGCTTAGGATTACATTTATGGTCAATCTTACCTGGTCAACCTGCAGTCGTTACCTTACCTCCAGTTGGGGCGAGCTGGTCAGTTGCTTTAGACAGCTTACGTATCCCTCGCTCTGCTTTAATCGGTCAAGGACCTGAGGGCTATGCCAACACTTTTGCTCATTACAAACCAGCCTCAATGAACACTGATGAGTTTTGGCAGTTTAACTTTGGCTCAGCTATGGGCATGCCCTTAACCGCTATTGTTCAACTTGGATTCTTGGGCTTGATCGCTTGGTTGGTGTTAGCATCACGCTTTTTTACCAAACTTAAAGACTTTCAACAGGTTAAAAACTCTCCAATAACCTGGATGCTGGCAGTGTCTTTGCTTATGCAGTTTGTTTTACCACCGAGCTATGTTTTGATTGGTTTGCAAGGTGCTCTGTTTGCTTTCTGGATTGCGAACTTTAAGGACCAATTTTTCGTTTTAAAGCTGAGAACTCTCAGCGCCAGTCTTGATGGTAATCAAGTTGACTCAACTCGCAAATCCTCTGAAAAAAAAAGGCACTGAAAAAGTTATCAGCCTGTTCACCAATGGCGCGGTTATTGCAGGCTTATTAATTTTATTCTTTATGACTGGACGTGCTTATGCCAGTTTTAATCAACTGTATAAAGCAAGTCTGGCTTTTATGGAGGACGATGGTGTAGCTGTCTATGAGCATCAACGCCAAGCAGTAATCTTAAATCCTTTCCTAGACTCAACCCGTCGTAGTTATGCCTTAACTAATCTACAGATCGCCATTGCTTTGTCTAACAAGACCGATCTGACAGAACAGGAACAAGAACAGGTCAGCTTGCTAATTGAACAAGCTGTTAGAGAGGCTCAAGCTTCCACAGCCATTGACCCTCTAGACAGTCAAAACTGGGTCGTCTTGGCTCAGATTTATCAAGAGCTGATCGGCAGTGTGGAAGAGGCAGAACAATGGGCAGTGAACGCCTATATTGAGGCGATTCAAACTAGCCCAGCTGATCCTCTTCTGCGCGTTCAACTTGGAACAATCTTGTTGAACCAAGAACAAGTTCAACAAGCAGCTAACCTATTTATCCAGGCTACCGAACTTAAGCCCAACTTAGCTTCAGCTTACTTTTATTTAGGCCAAGCCCAACTGCTCAACAAAAACCCGGTTGAAGCCAAACGAGCGTGGCAACAAGCCCTAGCCTTGGTTGAGGCAGACTCTGAAGATTACACAGCCCTACAAGATATGCTCAAGGAGATTGAGCCACAAGTGCAACAGATGCTAGAAGCTCAACAACAGCAACTGGAGCAAGAACAACAGATGAGTGGCCTGGAAGGAGAAACGATTGACCAAACAACCGGCACAACACCAGGAACTACGCCCCTCGGTAGACAGACTCCTTCTTTAACTGACCAAAATATTGAAGGCAGAGAAACAGCAGTGGGTCAGCCTGGCACTCAGCCTTTAGAGCTCACCCCTGAAAGCGAAGAGCTGGTCCGTCAATCACAGCAACCTATAGAGACTGAGCAAGAAATCGAGGAGTAAGTTTCAAACACAAAAAACATAGAGGAGTAAGTTTCAAGCACAAAAAACAAGGTGAGATGAAAAAATAAGATAAAAAAAGCCGAGTGGTTAAGACCACTCGGCTTCATTTTTGGCTTTTAACTTGCCCTTGTTTTATGGTTTTTTTTCAAATACTGCTTTCCGCACCTTATCTAATCCTTCTCCAGTAATACCGCTAAACAACAATAACTGCTCACCTGCTTTTTTAAACCTTGCCACCACCGCCTTTACTAACTCCTCTGGATAAATATCTATCTTATTCAATGACACTAAATATGGTTTTTTAAGTAAAAATCGATGATGTGCTTTTAACTCTTGACGTAGTTGTTGATACTGTAGCCATAACTGTTCTGATTTATCCGCCACAGAAATATTCTCATCAAACACGAGATGCTCCTCCAAAAACAAGACATATAATAACTCTTGACAGTTCTCGATATGGCGTAAGAAACGATTACCCAACCCCTTGCCCTGACTTGAGCCCTTGATTAAACCAGGAATGTCTGCCACGACCAGTTCTTTTTTGCCCTTCTCTCCGACCAACACTCCCAAGTTAGGCTCTAAGGTTGTAAACGGATAGTCAGCAATCTTTGGATGAGCTTTGGATAGACGCGACAGTAAGGTGCTTTTGCCAGCATTAGGTAACCCAACTAAACCCAAATCTGCCAACAACTTAAGCTCAAGGATGACCTCTTTTTTCTCGCCATAAGTACCATACTCTGCCTCAAGAGGAGTTTGATTACTTGGACCGCGAAAAGCATGGTTACCTTTACCACCGAATCCGCCTTGGCACACCACCGCGGTTTGTCCTG
This sequence comes from uncultured Pseudomonadales bacterium, assembly GCA_964502565.1. GTDB lineage: Bacteria > Patescibacteriota > Microgenomatia > UBA1400 > PJMF01 > CAYVBW01. The sequence continues at coordinate 14,534 of CAZCXA010000014.1, read as the reverse complement.
GCTCAATAATCTCGACCAGCTTAATTCCAGACAACTTGTCAGTTTTGCTCAACTCGTTTAAGTTGCGATCTAAAATCTTATCTAGATTAGAAAACTCCTTAACCTCTGCTTCTTCCTGACTAACTTGAACATCATATACAGAGTTAACAGGTTTTGGATAAGGCCGATATGCGCCCCAATCTTGAAAAAACTTTTGAAAATCAAGTTCATCCCGTTGCAGAAGAATATTAACTCGAAAAAAATCCTCGTCCTGAAGAGAGCTTTCGCTGTCGTTTGTTTCTTCACTAGTCTCTACCTCATCAAGATCAAACTTAATCAAAGGTTTCTGATGTTTCTTTCGTCTGAGCTGACTGATATTATTTTCTTTTACTAACCAAACCACGGTCCCTCGCGGTACCTCTAAAATAACATCTTTACCCTTTAAACCGTGTTGCTTGTTTTTACCACCTGGCTGTCCATTCTCAGCAGAATACTTCTTAACTCCAGCATAATGACGCAGAGTATTGATATTCTTATTTTCCTTGAGGATAACACTCCCGCCATCTCCGCCAGTACCACCATCAGGACCACCTCTAGGACGATATTTTTCCCTATGAAATGAGATGCGACCGTCACCGCCATCGCCTGCCTGGATAGTAAGTTTAACTAGATCTATCATATATGTGGCCAAGGTTCAAAAGTCAAAAATACTTGCCTGGTAAAAAAAACCTTTAGCAATCTTACACAGTTCTCTTATTATCTCTCTATCTCAATGGGGCTTAAAACTATTGCTATTAAGTATTTTTTAAGTATTCAAAAACGATTTTTCCTACTTATCACCAGGAGATATATCCTCTTGATTTTTAACTTACAAATAATTTAGCGGATTAACCATAGTTCCTCCGTGTCGAATCTCAAAATGCAGATGCACTCCAGTTGAACGCCCGGTGGACCCCATCTGACCGATCACGTTGCCCCCACCAACTCTTTGACCAACCTGCACCTGCACCGCACTTAAATGTGCATATAAAGTTTGAAAGCCGTTGCCATGATCAATCACGATGGCATTACCATAGCCTCCACCATTCCAGCCAGCCGAGGTCACCACGCCCGCATCTGCGGCCAAGATCGGACCACCTCCCTGGTTAGCAATATCAATTGCTCGGTGGTAGAACAGATAACCTTGAGTAATCCTGCCTGAAGCTGGCCACATAAAACTACCCTGGGCAACTACACTACCAGCGTCAGGCGTAAGTGGCGCCTGGGCAACTCTTGGAATGGTTGGCACAGCTACCTCAGATGGCCTCACTCCTTCTGGTACCATCAACCATTGACCTGCTACTAACTCAAAGGTTTCATCACTTAAAAACTCATTAAATGGATAGTCAACAATCATCTGCGCCTGTGATCGATCCAAACCATAACGACTCGCTATTGAGTAGATTGTCTCACCTCGTTTTACTTGATGACGCACACCGTCTAAAGGTAAAATCTTCAACTCCATACCAGGCTTAATAGTCGAGATATCCTTTAAGTTATTTTCCCAAAGAATGGTGTTTGTGGACAGACCATAACGTTCGGCAATCATCGAGATCATCTCGTTTTCTTCAACTACATGGGTGATAATCTCACCACCTCGAAATTGACGCACCGCCTCGGCTTGAAATGTATAAAAATCAGGTGCCTGAACCTGGGTGGTGGCTAAGACCGGAGTGGTGGTTTGAATTGACTCGATATCCTGTTGACTTAAAATTAAAGGGCTTAAGGTAGCCACTAAGAAAACTAGCACCACCATACCAAAGTGTAGAAAGGGGCGGGCATAACGACCGCGCTTCATGTACAAAATATCAACCAATAGATCCTTAGAAACCTCAAGTTTTTCAAACCAGCCATAACCTCTTAGCTTGAGATAATAACGTATAAACTGGATGAAATCAGATATATCTTTAAAAACCGCTGGTTTGGTAAACTTGATTGGTAAATTTAACATGGTGTTAAAATCAGGGTTAAAAATTATTATTATCACCTGCCACTCTGGCTCATTTTTTTATTTTTTACCACTTAGCACACACTTTTTATTTTTTACCACTTAGCGCGCGCTTTTGATTTCTTGCCAGTTGGCACGCTTTTTTGATTTTTGCTTTTAAGTTTTTTTTAAGTTTCAGGTTATCCTGTTTTCAAGCTGGCTAAAAACTCCTTGTTCGAGTTTGTCCTCTTAAGACGATCAATTAAGGTTGAGGTTCTCTCCTCTTTTCCTAATGTGTCAAGCATTCTTTGCAGAGTAATGGTTGACTGATACTCCATTGGACCAAGAAGCAAATCATCTTTTCTAGTACCGGAGCGCTGAACATCAATGGCTGGATAAATTCTGCGTTCTGCCAAACGTCGGTCAAGATGCACTTCCTGGTTGCCTGTTCCCTTAAACTCCTCATAAATCAAGTCATCCATCCGAGAACCGGTGTCAACTAAAGCAGTCCCAACAATGGTTAAAGAGCCCTTGTCTTCAAAGTTGCGCGCAGCTCCAAAAAACTTCTTAGGTGGAAACAAGGCTGCGGGATCAAAACCACCTGATAAGGTACGACCTGAAGTGGGCATGGCCAGGTTATAGGCTCGAGCCAACCTAGTAATAGAATCTAATAAAATCAACACATCTTGACCCATCTCTACCAAACGCTTAGCCCTGTTAAGGGCTAACTCTGCCACGATCACCTGCTCCTCTGCTGACTCATCAAAGTTACTGGCCGCGGTCTCACCCTCACCTTTAGTTATCTCTTCTATATGACGTTTGATGTCGGTTACCTCTTCTGGACGCTCACCAACCAAAACAGCCATGATGTGCACCTCGGGTGAGTTGTTAGCCACTCCCGAAGCAATATTTTTCAAGATAATAGTTTTGCCTGCTTTGGGCGGAGACACAAGTAAACTACGTTGACCCTTGCCGATCGGTGCCACCAAGTCAATAATCCGCAATGACAGCGGTTCCTTACCTGTTTCCAGCTTAATCATCTCATTTGGATAGACGGGAGTTAACTTCATAAAATCAGGACGATTAAGTTGACGGAACTCCTCAGAAGGCATGCCATTCACTTCATCAATCTGCAGTAACCCCCAATAGCGCTCATTTTCCTTAGGCTCACGCGCTGGACCTTTAACATAATCACCAGGCCTCAGATTAAAACGACGCATCTGTGAGGATGAAATATAAGTATCACGATCGCCTTCTGCATAATCAATCCTTAGCACCCCATGTCCATTACGAGTGGCTTCTAAAATACCCTCAACAAACTGAGTTGGCAAATCGCCATCTGGAATGTGGCTCATTGGTGCTGAGCTACGTTGTCGAGATAAGGTTGTTGAAGTGGCCGAGGCTCTAGGAGTAGTTTGAGAAACTTTAGAGGCTCTAGAGCTGGACTTTTTAACTTGATTAGTGTCTTTTTTTTCTTCAATCATCTTATGAGGTTCCTTAAGAGTGCTGTTGCCAGCAAGATTATTAGTAGATTTTTTAGTGTTTGATTGAGATCTGGGTTTAGAAACGGTTAAGGCTTTCTTATCTTTGATAGACGCTTTCACCGGTGCTCCAACAAAATCAGCAGCTGTAGATTTTGAAGTGACAAGAGGCATGATATATAAAAGGTTAAAAGTAAAAAATCAAAAGTGCGCGCTAAGTGGTAAAAAGTTAGTGGTAAAAAGTTAAAACTCAAACGAGATATAAAAAAACTAGTAGCGATAAGCGGAAAGATTAATCCAAAAAAATGTCATTAATGTCTGAAATTTGCGTTAAACAAGGTAAATTCCTTGAAGGATACACTATTATGACAAAAATAAATTAAAATGTCAAAGGATTGGCTGAAACCACACTGAGTGTAAGTCACTAAATATTTGACTTTAATAATACTTTTAACCTTTAAATCTTGATTGTGAGCTCTTTACCTCACCAACTTCGCATACCTAAACACTCTTAGTGACGAGTTTAAGAACTTACAGGTATAAAGAATCAGGTCTGCCTGGTAGTCAGTAATCTCTATCCCCTCCTCGCCAGCATACACCTCGTAACTCCACTTGCGTTGCTCTGAGATTACCTCAATCAAGTCGCCAGGCTGAAGTTCTGGTAAGCGATAGAAAGAATGGTATCTCCAGTAATTATCCTTCCACCACCATTGCCAGCCATAACGATGCCCTGAAACGATCATCGGCTTATTCAGGTCGCCAGGCAAACCAAAATCTGGCACCCACCACACGCCAGTAGCTAACGCCTCCTCAGGAGTGGTGGTCTTTTGTAACGGCGTATTAATTCCTATCAGCGGAATTGTTAACCAATCACCTTCTGGCAAATTAAGGTTTTGATCTGGTAGATAACGAGTTAAAGTTTGCTCTGGTTGAAAAGTGAGCTCAGGTTGAGAGGTTAACTCTGGCTCAACCTCAACCAACTCGTCAAGAGTTTCCTCCTGAGCCAAAATATTTAAACTATCAGTTTTGCTTTGCGCAGGATTTTGCGCAGGATTTTTAAAAATTGAGTAATACAGATTTGGCGAATAGAAAGCTATTAAAACTGCAGATGCAGATAACATCAGTAAACCAAAAAAAACATTAACAAGATTATGGGCAAACTCTGTAAAAAAGTTAGAAGCTGTGAAGGCTTGAGTTAAAGGCGGGGTGACAGTAAGCTGAGGTGTGACCGACGCGCTAAAAGGCTTAATTTGCGCGGTTTTTTCCATTCTTAAGACTGGCTGAGGTAAAAAAGAAAAACAAGCCACATAATCAGGTTGAGTAGGATCATCCAGATTAACTTGACATCTACAAGTACCTAACAAAACCTGCCCTAAATAAGGCAGACTCTGTTCTAAAAAGCTGGAATCAGTTGCTAAGATGATTTTCATGATGAAAAAAATTACTCTCTTGTGCTTACCACCGGGCTTACATTGCTGATGATTTAAGTTTACTCTTTTACTATAAGACTTACTGTATTATATCCTATAATAAAAAAATTATCAATAATATAAGATTTTACCTCAAGAGATAATGACTGGCGGATTTCATCACCTTCTCTAACACCACATAAACCTATCAAATAATATCTAAAGGTTGAGTAATAGTAGTAACTATAGCTTAACAATACTTAAGCAATAATGAGGAGTTTTCACCAACTGTTGCGATCAAAAACTAATTGCGATCAAAAACTAGTTTTGTAAACAAACTTCACAAGCTAACTCAGTAAACAAGATCCATAAACAAAAAAGGCGCTAAATAGAAGTTCGGTTGCCTGCCCAACCACCGAACTTCTAGTTAACGCCCTTAACTTATTTAAAAACTCAAGATGCTCCAAGTTTAATTAAGAACACTTCAAGTATAATATTAATGAGTACCTGTTGTCAACCTATAAAAAAATTAAGCTTGTAAAAGATAACGTCTTATAAAATTATTTTATGGAAAAATCCAGAGATAGATAGTATGTTATCAACAGTTAATAATCAAATATTTGCGTTGTGCACAAGTTGTTGATTAAAAAACTTATCAATACAGGTTAAATGAATTTTTAGCAAGAAAAAGGTATAATCAAGTTATTATAAAAAATTATTGTTAATAACAGTTAAAAACTGTTAATAATTATTTAAACGATTGTTCTCGGTTATCACTCTGGGGCTAAGTTTTTTTAATCTTGACACCTTACTCAATCCTGAATTATTAATTCACACCACCATGCCCACCAACTCATCCTCTACCGTTCTAGAACTCCGCACCGGGCGAGATAGCGAGCTGACGCCAGAAACAGCGGTCCAACTCTTTTCCACCCTACCAAAGCTAAAAAACTCCCTTTTAGACCGTCTATTAAAAAACCTTGAGTCACTTAGTTTTGAAATCCTGGTGCAAAATCAAACCATTTATTTTTTGTGCCACTGCCCCAACCGCGTACTTGATTACATAAAATCTGCGCTCACTGCTAGTTATCCTCAACTCTTAATCACTGAAATTCAAGGCGATCCTTTGCTAAACTTTTTACCTGAGTTTCAATCTCAGTTCGAGATTCACCAACAGCCATCGTTTTTAGCCCTAGGCAAGCTGGTGCTTAACCAGCCTCAAGTTTATTCTCTTAAAACCTATCATGATTTTTCTGAAGTTGACCCTCTTTCTTCACTGTTGTCAGTGTTGTCACAAGCTCAACCTTTGGACTTAATCTTGGTACAAATGATTGTTGCGCCTGATTCTGAAAACTGGAAAAGGCCGGGCTGGAAAATGATCAACTACCACCAACCCGCCAACATCAAAGAACAAGCCATTGAACGTAACCCTAGTCATGAGCTGATCAAAAAAAAGTTAAATTTAATAGCTTTAAAAACCTCGATTAAGATAGCAACCTTAACACCGACTCAAAATCATAGCGATAATCTCTTGGAGCAGATTACCAGTAGCTTGAACGCGGTTACGCAAAGCCAAGGCAACTCCTTAAAACTTAAAAAAGTTAACTTGTTTAAGACTCGTTTCTTAGACACTATAATCAACCGCAGTTTCTGCTTCAGCCCTAAAATGCATTTATCAGTTGAGGAGTTGGCTACCATATTTCACCTCCCAACTTTAAAACTATCTGCTATCCCCAACATTGCCTGGGGAAAAAGAATGGTTGGTGAAGCTCCTGATAATCTACCTATAGTTACCAAGAACACTGACAAAACCAGCAAGGACAAGGTTAATGTTTTTGCTGAAACTACTTACAAAAACCAAGCTGTTAAATATGGTTTAAAAAAAACCGATCGGAGACGTCATTTTTATGTGATCGGGAAAACCGGCACAGGTAAATCTACCATGTTGTCCAACATGGCGATTAATGACTTAAAAAATAATGAAGGGATGGCAGTGATTGATCCACATGGTGACTTGATCGAGATTATCCTTGATTTTATCCCCTCTCACCGCATCAATGACGTGATCTACTTTAATCCAGCAGATACCTCTAACCGCATCGTGAAGATGAACCTGTTTGAGGGTGAAAACATCGTGCACCGCGAGCTGATTGCCTCTGGCATCATCTCTATCTTTCACAAACTTTACGGTTATTCTTGGGGTCCACGCTTGGAGTACATCCTGCGTAACGCTCTTTTAACCCTACTATCCACTCCTCAATCAAACCTTTCTGACGTGATTCGTTTACTAGTTGACACCAAGTTCCGTCAAAATATTGTGGCCAAACTTGAGGATCCAATCCTAAAAAACTACTGGCTTATGGAATACAACCAGCAGTCAGATCGCTTACGCACCGAGTCGATCTCATCCATCTTGAACAAGATCGGCCAGTTTGTCTCCTCTCCCTTAATTCGAAATGTGGTAGATGCACGCAAGAGTTCTTTTAGTATTGAAAAAGCAATGGACGAGGGCAAGATTTTACTGGCCAACCTGTCTCAGGGAAAACTAGGTGAGGACAATGCCACCCTGCTGGGAGCTATGTTGATCACCAAGATCCAGCTTGCCGCCATGAGTCGAGTTAATATTGACGAGGAGAATAGACGAGATTTTTACCTCTATGTTGACGAGTTTCAAAACTTTGCTACTGAGTCGTTTGTTAAGATTTTATCAGAGGCTCGAAAATATCGACTTAACTTAACCCTAGCCAATCAGTATGTGGCACAAATACCCGAAGAAGTCCAGAAGGCTATCTTTGGCAACTGTGGCAGTATTGCCAGTTTTGTCATGGGTGCTGACGACGCCGACCTGTTTAACAAAGAATATGGACATTTATATACTCAAGACGATCTCGTAAACTTGGGTCGTTACCAGATTATTAATAAAATTAGCATTGACAACATCATTAGCCGACCATTTCCAGCCCAAACCCTGCCACCTTTAAGTAATAAAAACAATAATCGCGAAAAAGTAATAAATGTAAGTAGAGAAAGATATGCAGGATAGGTTAAGGGAAAGATAAAGAGCAAAAAAACACAGGCACTGACTTAAGCAATAGGTTTAACCAACTATTGATAAAACTTTGTATCAACAACTTCATGCCGAGTGAAGTTAGGAAAAAAACTGCATAAAATTTCTGAAAATTTTTTATCTTTTGGAGTGCTTGTACTTTTCTAACCTCAAATCTCTTTCAACACCTCGTTCAGCCACTTGTGAGTCTTGGCACTCACCACCCGCTTATAACCCAACCGTTTAGCTTCTTTTATCCTCCTATCTAGATGAGGCACAGCTCGCACTTCACCCAACAAGCCCACCTCGCCGATGAATACTGTGCGGGTTTTAATAGGTTTATTACTCAAGCTACTGGCAATCGCAACCGATAGAGCCAGGTCAACAGCCGGTTCCTTAACACTAAAACCGCCAGCAGCACTTAAAAAAATGTCATAGTTTGATAATGACTGCTTAGCATGTTTCTGCATAACAGCAGCTAAAATCTGTATTCTGAACAACTCTATACCCCTCCCTACCCGACGTGGCATCGCCAGCTGAGATTGATTCACTAAAGCCTGCACTTCCAGGAGCATCGGCCGAGTCCCTTCCATCACGCAGGTCACGGCGCTACCTGGCACCTCTCCCGATTCATTCTCCACAAACAACTCACTAGGATTGATCACTTCTTCATAACCATAGTCAACTACCTTGAAAACGCCAACCTCATCAGTCGCACCAAATCGGTTTTTTAAGGCACGCAACAGTCTAAACTGACCGGTCCGCTCTCCCTCTAGTTGCAAAACTGTATCGACCATATGCTCTAGCACCTTGGGTCCGGCAATGGTACCTTCCTTGGTAACATGACCAACCAAAAACGTAGCGATTGAAAAAGATTTAGCGATCTTGATCAGCCGCTCGGTTGATTCTCTGATCTGGCCAACGCTACCGCTAGCACCGGTTAAGTCTTGGGTGCTTAAGGTCTGAATACTGTCAACAATGACCAGTTTCGGGTTTATTTTTTTAATAATTGTTCTTACCTCATCAACATCGGTAGATATTACAAATTGTAAGTTTTGTTCAATTTGTTGACGCAAGGTTGCTGAGCCTTTCTTAAACCTCCCCTGAGATAAAAATTGTTCATTTTCAAAAATTCGACTGATTCTAAGGTTAATTTGCTCTGGGCTTTCTTCACCGCAAATGTATAAAATTTGTTTACTATTGTGATTCTTGATAACTGAAGACTGAGCTGTTTTATTTTTTTTGGAAGTTTTTGACTGGTTTAACTGCTCATCGCTCACTGCCTCTTCTGCTTCAAGGTTTGTAACCAAACACATCTGCGTTAACAGTGTAGATTTACCAATCCCTGGCTCCCCTCCAACTAACATCACCGCGCCGGGCACTATTCCTCCCCCCAAAACACGATCCAACTCCCCAATCCCACTAGAAAATCTTGATTTTGAGCCACTAAACAGCTTCACCTCTGATAAAGACCTAACTAACTGTTTAAATTTTACCTCTGGTATATCTGGTGAGCTTTTTCTGGTTGATTTTGCTGATGTCTTTTCAACTGCTTCTTCTACCAAAGTATTCCACTCGCCACATTGCGAACATTGACCTTGCCATTTAGGATAGCTGGCTGAACAGTTTTGACAGATAAAGATTGATTTCATACAAGTTAAAAACCGAGTTAAAAAATAAGATCAATAAAAATAATAGCGATTAGGTAGTTAATACAATTATCTTAGCTCTACGCTTAAGCTCACTTTTTTAACTTTTAACCCTTATGTCTGGTATCACCTCTCCTCCACTCTAAATACCTCTAGTTTATCATCCACAAACCTGGCTCTTGCCACCACCTGTTTATCTCTAAACATATATAAATCAACCTGACTACTGGCAACAACCACTTTTGAGTTATCCTTTCTTTCAATGTAAAAAATTCCTTCGTCAAAAGCTAGTTTACCTGTGAGCGTAATATAACCATCTTGATTCTCATCCAACAAGATTTGATGCTGTTGTAACTTGATTGGTTCCTGGCTTCTACTAGATTGCCTTTTCATTAACAAATAATAGCCACCAATCAAGCCAATAATCACCGCAATCAGCATCACTAATCGAGCTAAAATTTTCATATTTTAAAAAACTAAGTTTGACCGCCTAACTGTTTATTATTTAATAAAATACTGGTTGATACTGCGGGATTATGAGAACAAACTACCTTCACTACTCCGCCTACCTCTTGCATAACCATGGCTTTTTGTGCCAAGTTGGGACTATGAGCCGACACTGCTAAAATATTAGGTTTAATTAACTTGATCAAGTTTAGATGCTCTTTTTTAGTAGCAAACTTCTCTGGTAATAAAAAAACCGCATCAACTAAATTAAGGTTGGTCAGGTTGTTTATTCTGGTTTCTTGATCGTCAACCGGCCGACCCTTGCCTTTGAGTTGTTTGACCCGTAAATCAGTTTCTACACCTACTAACAAGCAGTCTCCAGCTTGGCGTGCCTTAATTAAAAAATTTTTATGTTCCTGATGTAAAAGATCAAAAACCCCAGTAGCAAGTACTAAAGTGCCGTGTTTTTTTTTACAGATTTTAATGAGTTTGTCAACCTCGGCTGGTAAAAAAAATTGATCGTTCATGTTTCAAGATTAACGATTTTGTTTATTGTAAAAAATGCATTATTTTGCTTTTTAAACCTTCACCTTATCACCAGATCACGCATCTTAGATCACACACCTTAAATCTCTGGCTTTTTTTACCTCTTACTTTATATTATTCTACCAAGCTTTTCACAACTTAACTGTAACAATCTTTGCCACTCTTGAATAAATTTTTTATAACTCTCATCATCATGAAAAAAAGCTTGCCTTAACGACAGGTTGGCTCTTGCCACATTTGTTTTTTTAAAGATATGTTTCTTTTGAATCAGGTACGCTAGTTTATTTAGTCTGGTCAGGATTATATCTTTTAGTTCAGATGAAAAACCTTTTTTTTTGACAACTTTCCTCAAGTTATCACATGCTGGTGCCTCCTGATTAAAACCAACTAAACCTTTATGAAGTAAATACTTCTCAATCCATTGATTTTTTTGATAAAAATCTTGAGATAACCGCTGACAATCATAAAACCAGTTAACCTGCTTGGCTTCGTAAGCTCCATAAATTGACTGCTTAGCACTAGGCAAACTTAACGCTGAAGACTCTAACCACAGATTAAAACACCATCGATCTTTTTTCTCAGAGAAAAAAAATGGTTTTTGTCCTGTAACAACTAAATAGAACAGCAATCTGAGTCGGGATAACCACAAGCGATTGTCTTCCGTAATAATTAAAAAGTCCAGATCGTCATCAGCCTGAGTGTTAGCCACTGCTAAGGCACCGGTTACTCCAGAAGCCCTAATCCAAGAAATTTTTTTTAGTGCTTGCTTCACCTGCATTAACTCTGATCGTAATGAGTTTGAGAATTCTTGATTTTTCTTTTTTTGGGTTATGAGTTGAGTCAAGGTTTGTTGAGGCTTAAGCGCGGAACTTAAAAAATACTCACCTGCTTGCTCAAACACAATACCTGATTTAAATAACTTGTTTAAGGTTTGTTGTAACTGGCTTTTTACCTTAGTATCAGCCGGTTGCTCAGCCAGAGCATCAG
>CAZCXA010000014.1:0-2924 GCA_964502565.1 uncultured Pseudomonadales bacterium | reverse complement strand
TGTTGTAACTGGCTTTTTACCTTAGTATCAGCCGGTTGCTCAGCCAGAGCATCAGTCGAAGTATCTGCCGAAGTATCAGCCGGTTGCTCAGCCTTTTTTGGTTTGTTGAGAGACTGACTCCTGCCGAGATGACCACCATATTGCGCGATTAACTGTTTTGCCAACTCAACAGAAATTAATCTCTGATAAACTTCATCAAAAGACAATGGCCAATTAAATTGATTGCTGTACGCCAGCGTGGCAATGGTTTGATAAACAAAAGATAAATTCCTCATGGGGAAAATATTGGGTTAAGGTAAAAGTTAAAAACCGACTAAAGCCCATATTGCCTCAAGGTTTGCGTCACACCCTCGCTCAAAGTTTGCAGATCTTTTTCTGACAAGTTACCTTCAACCGCGATCGAGATTGCATCTTTATAATAGTCAATAATTCTGTCATTGATCCCTGCGTCATGAGTAAAAGAACACATATACCAACTGGTTGCTTTTGGAGCATCCTGTAGGTATGCGCCAACATAATCAGCCTTGTTCAATTCTGACATCATGTCTTGTCTGGGATAAATCTCGCCAAAGGCACGTAACTGACTTTGTTCTGAGTACAGCTTTTGTAAAACCTCTTTTGAGGATAAATACTTTAAAAACTGCCAGGCTTCGTCTTTATGATTACTCTTGTCACTCACTCCCTCAGCCCAGTAGTTTGCCCAACCAAAATCATCATCACTAAGTTTTGGGGCTGGCACAATCCCGAAGTTTAGATCTGGATTGTAACCTTTAACCTCATGAACACGCCAGGAAGGAGCAAGCATCATAGCCACCTCACCTCTAGCAAAAGCCACGGTAGAGCTAGGCAAGGTGGTGCTAAAAACCGGAGTACTCCGAGCAAAGCTGGCATAAAATTGAATAGCATCACGCACTTCTCCAGATAAAGGCTCGGCTGGATTGCCTCCATTTTGCAAGATCAATAATCCAATAATATCAGCAAAGTGCTCAACATTATCCACATTACCAATGGCTAAACCGCCACGCTCGATGTTGTTTCCTGAGCGAACCGTAAGCTTGTTCGCCAATATCCTCAACTCAGCCCAAGTTTGGGGCGGTTCTTCGTTAGCGGTTTGTAAAACATCTTTGTTATAGTATAAGGCTAAACCGTCATACATCAGAGGTATGCCCACCAGTTGTCCTTTGTCTTGAAGCTGTTGGACCGCAACTGGAAAAAAAGTTTGCTCATATTCAGCCAAACTCATTATTTTACTCGGAATCGGCGCCAACTCATTTTTTAGCATTGGCACCCAAGAGGCGTGAAAACGGAACACATCAGGTCCTGCTCCAGAAGCAATGGCGGTTTGTAAATGGGTGCGGTAGTCCTTGTGAGACTTTTGCTCATAATTAACCACGATCCCTGTCTTTTTTTGAAAATCAGTTAAAACCTCGATCAAGATTTTTTCTGGTTCCCATAAACCCCAATAAGTTAAAACAGCATTACTTGCCCCAGGTGATGTTACTGAGTCGGTCTTGCCTTCTGAGTTAACCAGTGATTGATCTGCGGTTCTATCTTCAGTTGAATCAGGCACTGAAGATCTGCCCCCTTCTCCTAAAATTTTAGAGATGCCAAAAATTACCCCAACCAAGATCAACAGTCCCAGTGCACCAAAAAGAACAAACTTCATAACTGGTTTTTCTGGTTTGGCAAACTGAGGTTGTGTTGCCGAGACAGTGGTTGTTTTACCTTTTTTAGTTGGTTTGGTGTTTAAATCGGTTGATTTAGCTTCTTGCTCATTTTTCGCACCTAATTTTCCTCTAAACAAGCCTGTTTTTTGCAACTTACTTGGAGCAAATGCGGGAATATTAGAACCTAAACTTGGATGAGTAACGCTAGCAGGTTGTTTTTGCTGACTGCTGGTTGATAGCGTAGGCTGGATAACTTGCTGCGAGTCAACCACTGGCGCAGTTGTTTGTTGATTGTTGGCTTGCCAAGAGGGATTGATCGCGGTTGTCTCGATTTTTTTAGCTTGCTGACTAGGAGGAAGGTTGGCTGTCCTTTGCTGAATCTGTTGCATTTTACTCACAGGTAGTTCTGCCTGCTTAGTAAAATCTTGTGATTGAGGAGTTTGACTAATGGTTGAAGTATGTAAAACTTGTCCTTGCTGGTTAACCTTAGGCAAGGGTCCGCCTGGGGATTGGGGATCTAATCCCGCTGGGCTAGAAACGGTTGGTCGAGCGACTTGAGGGGGTCTACTGGACAAACTTGCTTGCTGAGGAGTTGGTTTACTCGATTGAGTGGCTGATCCTTGAGTTTTTTTTGAGATAGGCGGTGAGGAGGCTTGAGTTTTTGGCAAAGATTTGGGTAAAAAAGATTGATCCTGATTACCTGTCTTGGTGACATCGCCAACCTTGGTATCATTTGCGCTACTCATCGCAACAGTCTTGCCCCCACCCTGATCATCCTTGTTAATTGTTGTTTGATTAGGGTTTGGAATATTAGGTTTAGGAAGAGTGGAGTCGTTGGGCATGATAAAATGTTTAAAGTTAAAGGTTAAAATTCAAGGATTAAGAGCGATATTAATAAAACTCGATTTTTATTATCCGGAATGTGAGTTTTTTTATTAAAAAAGTAGTTATTAATGATTGAAAACGAGTTTATTATAATACTGTTACTGGACCGTTGTTGCCACCTGGCAGGTATTATTAAACCTAGATTTTGAACTTTTGGTTTTTTCTTTATACTACTATTATGTCTGTTTTACGCGTCCACTTCAAGCTGAGCTTTTATCGCAATCAGCTCTGGCTATGGGGGTCCATTGTTGGCCTTGTTTTTTCCACCCTGGTGGTTGGCCTTTCTTTTTTTAGTTATTACAACCAAAGATTTTATCAAAATATCTCGGTGGATCAGGTCTCGGTTGGTGGTCTAACTAAAACTGAAGCCTA
>CAZCXA010000013.1:13078-26051 GCA_964502565.1 uncultured Pseudomonadales bacterium | reverse complement strand
TGATCTATTAAAAAAATCGTAGAGAAAGAAAAAATCTAGGAGCAATTTGGAATTTATGGTATTGCCTCTTATAAGAAGTATTTATCCAGCTCTAATGGTTGTAGCCATAAACCATCCTTGTAGACGCGCATACAACCTGACGAGATCTCATCAATCAATGCCACTTTACCATTGATTCGACCAAACTCAAATTTAATATCATATAAGGTCAATCCTTTAACAATTAAGTCATCGCGAATGATTGCTGTTATTTGCTTAGTCAAGAGTATTAAATCCTGGTATTCAGATAAGCTCATAATGCCTAATTTATCAAGAGTATCTGAAGCAATCATGGGGTCTCCACGTTCATCATCTTTAAGACTGGCCTCGATTAAGAAATCTAAATCCTGGCCTTTTGCGCAGTAATCGCCATAGCGACGCACAAAGCTACCTGTGGCCTTAAGACGACAGATTATCTCTACTCCTTTGCCAAACAATGTTGCTGGTTTTACTTCCATTGTGGCGGTATCTAAATCGCTATTGATATAGTGGGTTGAGATTCCAGCAGAGTTAATTTTTTCAAAATAGTATTTAGTCATTCGCAGGGATGCCAGTCCCAGTCCTGCAATAGTTGCACCAACCTTGTTTCCGCCTGGATCGAGCTGTCCGCCCTCTCCAACAGTTGCATCATCTTTAAATTGGAGCAGGATGTTACCGTTTTCCAAATCGTAAACATCCTTAGTCTTGCCCTTTTTTATTAAACTCATCTTGTTTTTCTCCTTAACCAATTTCTTAAAATGGCGGAAGCGGTGGGATTCGAACCCACGAACCGGTTAACCCGGTCAGGTTTAGCAAACCTGTGCAATTGGCCACTATGCGACGCTTCCGTGGTCAAGCTAAGTTTTAAAAAAATTCTGTTAAGCTTGCAACTAACTTTTTTTAACTATCTTCTAAATCTATACTCAAGTTTTAAATGTCTAAAAACTGTCAGCTCTCATCTTCAAACACATCTCATCTTCAAACACACAATTAGACTATAAAACTTTTTTTCGCACAACTCCTTTTTATTTTTTGAGTCTCTTATTATATCAGCTCTGTGCATCTCAGCTCTACACTAAATCTTAATTCGTAAATCTTTTAAAAAATCACTCTCCAAAATCCAGAAATAAAATGTTAAAATAATCTCCTGTGTTTAAGCACATTGCATAAATTACTTGCTAACAAAACAGCGGTTGTCATTGCCCATCGAGTTTCTACGATCCAACAAGCTGATAAGATCATTGTGCTCAAAGATAAAGAAGTTATTGAGCAAGGTACGCATCGCGAGCTGGTTAAAAATAGTGGCCTATATGCTGACCTGTTCAAGATTCAAGCTGGTCAAACTAAACTCTTACAAGAATGGGATTTAGTGCATTAAAGATCTTCAATTTTAACTTTTAATTTAATATGATATACTGCAAAGAATATGCCAAAATTAAAAAAGACCAAACCAATTACTAATAAAAAACCTGCTCGGAAAAGCAACCCTATGAAAAAACAGCAAGTGAAACTCTCTGCAAAAAAAACTACTAAAAAGACTGCTCAAAAAAAGAGTCCGCAAGCCAGAACAGCACCAGCCAATAAAAATGTAACCAAAAAAACAGCAACAGTTGCTAATAAAAAAGTTATGAAAAAAACCAGTCCAGACTCTCCAAAAACAACGATTTGCGAAAGGATTAAAAACACTGAATCGTTTAAACCTGTTTTTAATAAACAAACAACTGTAATTCTGGTGGTGATGGGGTTGATCGGACTGGCTTATATCTTCCGCGGAGTTTTTATTGCTGCCATGGTTAATGGTCAACCTATTAGCCGGTTAAAGATAATTCGCGAAGCTGAAAAAGCTCAAGGTCAACAGATATTAGAAAATTATGTATTGGAGTCTTTAATCGAGCAAAAAGCCCGCGTTCAAGGAGTTCAGATCAGTGATGAAGCAGTCAATGCTCAAATAGAAGAGATCAAGCAATCGGTTGCGGAGCAAGGTCAGGATTTTGAACAACTAATGGCCTTACAAGGTTTAACAATGAAGGAACTGCAACGTCAAATCAGGGTTCAACAGATGATTGATGTTATGGTTGGTGCCGAGATCGAGGTGAGCGATGAGGCAGTGGCAGAGTACTTAGAAAACAACAAGGACTTCTTGCCAGATGATATGGAGCAAGATGAGTTAGAAACACTTGCCAAACAACAGCTACAACAACAGGAGATGTCTCAAAAGTATCAAGAATGGTTGGATTACTTAAAAGAAGAGGCTAATGTTAGATACTTTGGCGGATACGGAGAAGAGAATAATTTAGGGTATTAACTTAGATAAAAGTTTACATTTAAGGCAAGGTGAGATGACTCACTTTGCCTTTTTTGTTGGCAAGATATATCTTGGTTAGCTAATATATTGGCTAATATAAATTGGCTAACTGTTATTCCTTTAGCTTCAACTTCTGAAACTGACCATCTCTAAGCAAGATAGCAATAACTGCATAAACTGCAATATCGAGCCAGGTTTCATTGATCGACTCGTTTTCAGGATCTTTGCCTTTCGCGGTTAGGTTTTGGAGACGTCGAAGTTTATCGTTTATTCTAAATAAAATACCTAGCTCTCCAGTATCTAAAATGTTATCCTTGCCATAATCTTTGTGTTTCTTAATAAAAGTGGCTAACATCTTTTCTAAAACTTGAAAAAAAGCTTCGTCTAAATATTGAGGTTCTTTCTGACCTAAAGAGTTCAACATACACATTAAATATAATTGTTAATGTTGATATTATAGAGGAGTCAACTGCTCAGCTAAAGTACAAAAAAACGCCTATTTTCATAGGCGTTTTAGATTTTTAAACTGATAAAACTTAACTGATTTTTTTCTTAAGTTTAATGATGAAAGCTCCTGCACCTGAGATAATAGTGCCAACAGCAGTGGTTAGGGTTTTGCTGTCTAAAGCAGTATCAACCGGCTTATGAACCAAGGCCTCTTTTTCAAGATAAACAATCTTCTGATCCTGTTCTTGATCTAATGAAACTTTGCACCGAGTAATGGTCTGCCCATAAGCACCGGTCACGGTCTCGGTCTCGCATTCTGCTTCTCCTTTTTGAGATTGAGACTGTTCTGCTTCAGATGAAGCATTTGCCGGAGTAATGACGATCATTAAACCGATTAAAAATAAAAAAATGAAGGTAAATAAAGTTTTTTTCATTTTCGAGAATAATTTTAGATATTTATATATATTTAATAATAGTTGTATTATTTTATTATAAGATATAAGAATGTCAAGTATCACTTGAACAAGTTGTCAAATGTTATATCTTATAAACTCAAGCTTTAAACTGGAAAACTAATTAAGCTTAGCTCGGGGTTTAGCTCGGAGTAAAGGTTCTCACACTGGTTATCTGACCGGTTGAGTATCTTGAGCTGAAAGCCAGATCTGCCTCATAGATAGGATCATTCATAATATAGTTGCCGTTACTGCCTGACTTTAAAACAATGAAATGCGTTCCAACCGTGTTAAACCTCACAGATAAGCGCACGATTACTGGCCTGCCCGCTTCTAGCTCTCGATCAATAATCTCCAAGTTTCCACCATAGGTGTTTGAAACAAACCCGGGTGGTGCAGGTGTAGGCATGATCATATAAGCAGTGTTAAACCTAAAAAAACTTAAGTTGTTTGCCAAAGATAAGGGCGTGACATCAGCTCCATGTTTTTTCCAGATCATGGCAGTACTGGTTACCAAGCAACCCACCGCACCGATTGAGTCCTGAGAGTTGCCGATTCTCGACCCGCACCATCTTGAGTCACGCTGACTAAAAAACCAACCATCTGGCTGAGGCGCTGGTGAGCTTAGGCAGTAGGAACTACCAAACTGAGCAGTGACAAAAACTCTAAAGGAGTCAATCTCTCGCTGAGCCTCTAACAACAACCGTTGGTAAGTTGCCTCATCATTTTTAGTATCAGTGAGCAGTCTTTGCTTGGCTTGCCTGTTTCTTTCCAACTCTGCTCTTTGAGCACTCAGCTGATTCCTTTTTTCTTCAAGTTGAGACTGCTTAATCTCTTTTAGGTTTTTTTGCTCATCGTAAAGCAGTCTTTGGTTTTCTGCTTCTTGCATTGCTCGAGCAACCTGACGCTCAGCCTGCTGAAGATATTTGTATTGATTAATAAAATCTGAAAATGAGCTATGGGTAAACAGGGCCATGATGAGATTGGTGCGCGTTTGTTTATAAGAAGCTTGCACACGGACAATGAGCATCTCGGTTAAACGATCCAAGGACAAGACCAAACCTTCAATACGCTCTCCCAGGTTAGCTAACTCTTTTTCTAGTAAAGTTATCTCGGTCTGCGTTTGATAAATCTGAATCTGTTGCAGTTGAATCTGGTTGTTAGTTAAATTTATGGTGTTGGTTAAAGTTTGTGCTTGATCTTGGGCTTGCTTAATTTTATTTTTTAATGCCGAGACTTTTTCTTCTAAACAAGCTCGATAATTTTCACTATCTACATCACAATCTTTAACATCTTCTTGAGCAAAGACCAAAAAAGGAGGTAAATGTAATAAATTTACATTAAAGACAAACAGACTTAAGACGGTGAATATGATCACCAAGATTATGGGGGGGAAGAATTTTCTCATAACGAGACGTCATCGAGTTGATCTATATATTTATCTCTTAATCAGGCTGTTAGCTGCCACAATGCTGGCACAACCACTGAAAAACAGCGCAAGACAGGTACCAAATCCGAGTTGAGTTAATAAGGTCTCCCAAGAGATAGGGAAAGTGATGATTTGACCGACTAAAGTACTTAGCCATGGAGTTAAATAAAGCAAGGCAACATAAATTAATCCCCAGCCCACCAGAGAACCTAAGATGCCATAAATAAAACCCTCATAAATAAATGGGGTAATAATATAGCTGGTATCGGCGCCGATAAACCTTAAAATTGTCACCTTTTTCTTTTGACCACTCACCTTGAAACTAATCGTGTTAATGATAATTACTAAAGACAAGATCAGCAACACACCGGTAATAACAATCCCGATCATCCTGATGGATTTAACCCATTGAGTTAACTGCTCAATAATATCGTACTGAATCACGATCTCATCAACTTGATCAAACTTTCTAAGTTCTTGATCAATTAAGTTTAGGTTCTCGGGATTAGTGGCTGAGATCTCGATACTAGCTGGTAGGATATCAGCTGTGACCAACTCTAACAACAAAGGATTTTTCTGTTCTTCTTGATAATAGTTAAAGGCTTCCTGCTTAGACACAATGGTTGAGGAGTCCACAAAGCCAGATTGCTCTAAGGCATTTTTAACCTCATCTATCTCGTTGGTTTCCGCCTTAATATCAAAAAAGGCAATAATCTTGGGTCTGCTTTCAAAATATTGCAAAACCTGATGAGAGCCAAGCAAAAACAAAGAAAAGCCGTAGGCCACAAAAAAAGTGACTGACAACATAATGATGGTGGCCAAACTTTTATAAGGCGTTCTTCTAATATTAATCAAGGTGGTTTTAACTGATTTCATGAGTCAAATAATTATTGATTGAGTTTACTCGGTTTTATCATTGTTGGTAAACATGCTCTCTTCTTCATCAAGCTTTTCTTCGTCAAGTTTTTTTGATTTATCTTGATCTTTCAGGGGCTTCTTTTTTTTGCTAAACAAAGAAGACAAGCCTAACTTAATCTTGTTGGCGTTTAATGGTTTAGACAGTTTTAACTTAATTGGCTCTTGTTCTTTTTTCTCGATTGAGACTTGCTTGTCAGACTGTTTCTCCTCTTCTTCATCTGGCTTAGTTTTAGGTTTTTGAGTAGTTTTTTTAGAGGGAGTTTTTTCATCCTCAACCTCTTTCTTAACTGGTTCATTCTCAAGATTTGCCTGAAGTTCTGCCAAGTCTACCACTTTAGTTTTAAGACGTTTAATAATTAATGGATCATGAGTAGCAATGATTAGGGTAGTACCGAGCTCATTAATTTTTGTTAACAAGTTAATGATATGAGTGCTGGTCTCCTCATCAAGATTGCCGGTTGGCTCATCAGCAAAGATGACATTCGGCCCAGTGGCCAGAGCGCGCGCAATACTGATACGCTGAGCCTCCCCACCTGAGAGTTGCCTGGGAAAGACAAGAGCTTTGTCAACCAGTCCAACTAACCTTAGCAGGTCGGTAACTCGATCCTCGATATCAGTCTGTTTTTCCTCTTGAATATACAAGGGTAAGGCAATATTTTCCCAAACATTTAACTCCTCGATTAATTTATAATCCTGAAAAACAACGCCGATCTTTCTTCGATGCTCAGGTAGTTTGCTGTGTTTGATTTGATTAATAGGTTGATCGTCAAAAAAGATCTCGCCTGAAACCGGCTGATACTCGTTCAAGATTAAGTTCATGATGGTGGTTTTACCACTTCCTGAAGGGCCGGTGATTAAAACCAGCTCACCGTCATCAACAGAAAAAGAAAGGTCACAAAAAGCCACTGTGCCGTCTGCAAAACGTTGGGTGACATGCTTGAATTTAATCATATGTCAAGTTAAAAGCTAAAGGTTAAGATTAATAAGTACACTCTTGGTGTCCAGACTCAAAACCGGTTTTTAACAGATAATTTTTCCTAATAAAACTTCAGTCAATTTTTTAGTATAACTCTATTAAAACACGATTGACTGGTTTGTGGAACAAGAACATGGAAAGTTGCTTAGGCAAGCGATTGTTTAAGATTAGGTTAACAAAGGGTTAAAAAAACGTTTATTTAACCGAGAGCTTACAACTGATCTTCAAGAGCTTACAACCAATCTCCAAGAGCTTACAACTGATCTTCAAGAGCTTACAACTGATCTTCAATGGGTGGTTGTGCGTCAAGAGAGATCACCTCAACTTTGCCAACATCCATTAACCAGCCTGCCTGTTGACCCTTGTAGGTTTCTCCCCAAACCCTAACCTCCATACCGGTTAGCTTGTTTAAATCTGTCGCTGCAGAGGTTAAATACACGGTTTGGCTGTCACCACCGGGGCGCAATAACTTATGGGAGCCCTCACCGTTAATGCCACCAGCCTCAAGATAACCAACTGCCGTATCCTTAAATAGCTCTGAGTCTGTCATGCCAAAAACATCTCCCTCTTTAACCTTTTCCCCTGCCACTTGCTGAATGGGTTCGTTGGAGGAGCTGGTTTTTTGGCCTTGAAGTTTATACACACCAAAACCGGTTCCTATGCCAGCAACTAAAGCTATCACACAGATAACGGTTGTAATCTTCTTGGCTTTTTTTCTCATGGCTGTTTTGTCCTCACTAAAAGCGATTGGTTTAACTGATAATGTTTCGGCAGGAGTTGTCTCGTCGGTTGCTAATTCATTGACAGAGTTTTGATTTTGACTCATTTCTTCGGTTTCGTCAACCATGGTTTTTACTTCTTCAGCTAAAGTTTCTTGAGTCAAGTTATCTTGGGTTTGAACCTCTTCATCAGACGTTGATAGCTCAATTTTTCTAGGTTTGTTAGATGAGTTTAACATGGTTTAAAGATTGATTAATAAAATTTCTTTGAAATAAATAAAAAAGATAATTGATCTTCTTACTATAACATTATTTTTAACTCATAATAACAGTCATTCGAGATCAACTCGAAAAAATTTACTACTCAGATTGGGTTAAAATTTTTATTGGGTTGAAAAGACAAACCGGTCTAGATCACCATCTAGTACTCCCTCAGCATCACTGGTTTCAACCTTTGTCCGCGTATCTTTTACCAATTTATACGGATGTAAAACATAATTGCGAATTTGCGTACCCCAACTGGCAGGATGATACTCTGCTTTTTCCTGATTAATATTTTTCTCCAACCTCGTCTCCTCCAAACTAACAAGCTTGGCTTTGAGTATTTTCAAGGCTTGTTTTTTATTTTCCACTTGAGTGCGGGACTGTCGAGACTTGACAGTGATATTGGTAGGTTTATGAGTTAGCTCCACCGCGCTGTTGGTTTTATTTACCGACTGTCCTCCTGGCCCACCAGCTCGAGTAAAGCGCCATTCTAGGTCCTCATCTTTCAGCTCTATCTCAACTTCCTGATCAACCACCGGCATCACCTCAACCAAAGCAAACGAGGTTTGACGTAAGTTATCTGCATTAAAAGGGCTTAATCTCACCAGGCGATGTGTGCCCTGCTCATGCTTTAAATAGCCATAAGCATATGCTTCTTTAACCTCAAAAATCGCTTCCTTGATACCAGCTTCCTCACCTCTAGTTTCTGAGACAAACTCAAACTTCCAGTTTTTTTTCTCAAAATAACGAGTGTACATTCTAGACAACATCTCGGCCCAATCCATTGCCTCGGTTCCGCCCTGACCTGAGTGGATGGAGATAAAAGCATGGTTTCGGTCAAAACGACCGCTAAGGTTTTTTGCAAAGTTAATCTCTTTAGTTAACTTGTCTAGCTTGACGGTTAACTCTTGAGCTTCTTGTTTTAATTGGCTGAGATCTGCAGGATCTGCCTGCTGGTCGGTTGTGAGCTCTTCCTGACCTAACTCCTCAAGTAAACTATGACAACTGGTTAAATCTTGAATTAATCGTGACAGTTGTCTTGCCTGCTCCAACTGATTGTTTAACAGACCAATCTTTTGCATAACTTCTTGTGCAGAGGGCTTATCCCAAAAATCAGGTTTTAGAGTCTTGGCTTCTAAGCTCGCAACTTGTTTTTTAAGATCCTGCTGATCAATCTCGGCCAGTAAACTCTGAGCAGTTTTTATTAAACTTGCAGAATTTTTAATATCTAACATTTTTATAAGATAATTTTTTTATTAAGTTTTTTTTGAGATCTTTGTCCAAAGAAAGTAATATTATACTCTGTTTCAGGCAAGCCTGGTTGTTTGAGGATTGACCAACTATGACTCGGAGAGAGAGGCTGACTTGACACCAGGCTAATTTCGCAGTTGGTTGATGCTTGCTCTGGCACGGTCAGTAAAAAACCAAACTGGTGAGCTTGACCCTGCCAGGTTGGCACTAAATCCTTCTCAAGTAGCTCTGTAGACAGGTTGTTACACTTGACCGTCACTTGACTAAAACGCGCGTTGGTCAGTAGTCTAAAATAGTTGACATAGCCCAGATGATCAGCTTGTTGCAAATCTGGATTATTATGGATTAAACTAACCTCCTCAGCAGAAAGCGGTTGGTTGTTGTTCTGAAACTTAATCAAGAAGGTAATTAAGTTACTACTGATCTTTAGATCCACCTCACGGTCAATTTTTTGGTTGGCTTTGTTAATGCCAACGTTTGACTCTACCGGATACAAAAAAAAGTCAGTCACTGGATTGATCACGCCTGCTATATCATGAATAATAAAAAGTTCCTGAATATAAGGTTGGGTGCTGTAAAAAAAATACTGCTTGGTTTGTGCGCTGTTGATAAAGGTTTTGACCAACTGTAAAAACTGTCCCTGGTCTAGTTGAGTCAACTTAATCTTTAGCACTGTGTAGAGATCTTGTAAAAAAAGTTTTTTTTGCTTATCACCAGCAAAAAAATCATACCGATCTTGACGAGCCAGTTGGCTTAAGTTTTCAGCAGTAACCGTTTGCTTATCAGGAGGATAGTCTGGAAGCACAACTGGACCTGTCACCTCTAAAATATCTCTAACTAAATCCAGGTTTACTGCTACTAATAAATCTGTTCGAGGTAGTATGGTTTGATCTAACAGATCCAGAATATCTTGAGCTGATTGGCTGAAATCAGGTTCCCAGTTTGCGTCGGTTAAAGCTAAACCATCCTTGCCACCACTTAAAAAAAGCTTAACACCAACTGGTGCTGGTTTCTGCAAAACGGTTTGAGTAGCCAAGTCATAAACATCATAAAAGATTGGCTCTGACATCATTCCTTGATTCAAACTAAGACTGACCACCGAGCCAACAAAACCGCCCGTGGCCCGTATCTCGTCACTGTTGTGTAGTAAAACCACAACATTGTGTTGACCCTGACTAAAATGTTCAATAATAACTTGTAATGATTGAGCGAGTTGAGTAAGCTTATTGAGCTCTGTTAACTGTTGCTCTGAGACAAAAAATTGCAAAAGCCTACTTTTATTAACGTGACTGTTAAAATCTTCAAGATAATGACTAGCTTGGATAATCTTGGTAGAAAGTTGGTCAGTTAAAAACTTGTTGTCTTCAGAAGTGGCGAGATAAGTTGTTTGGCTCAGTGACTGCCAAGAGGTTTCTATCTCTTGGCTTAAGGTTGGAAGTAGGGAAATAATTGACAAACCACTACTCCAAGCCTCAAGCGCATGAGACTGACGCAAGGTTAAATACTGCCAAGGCGTTAAACTGATCCGTGCTAGTTTCGAAAGTTGCTGAGCAGGTTCTAGTTGGTAGTTTTGCAGTTTTTGCAAACTAAACCAAGTAAAAACAACAGACAGAAAAAAAAGAACCGCGAAAACAATGACCACGCCAATGACTGATTTTTTAAAAGTTTGGTTGAAGATGCTTAAATTGGTAGTAGATGACATCAATGTTCTAGTTTAGCAATAAAACCGACATCTCTATTATAATAGAACTGATCAATAATAATTTTTTACTTGTGGCACAAAAAATATCTACCCAGAAATCTACTTCAAGTAAGCCTACCATTCTAGTTGCCCATGGCTGGAGCTTGAACCCTGAGACAAAAGAGCGTTGGCAAGCGTTGATCAGTCTGCTTGAACGAGCCGGCTATCCGGTTAAATATCTTGATATGCCAGGATTTGAACTAGATTTAAAAAAGGCTTGGCAGTTAGATGATTATGTCCAGTGGCTACTGTCACATGTAAAGCAGGCTAAAAAATGTGTGGTGTTAGCTCATTCTTTTGGCGGACAGATCGCTTGTAGATTAGCCTCGACTCAGCCAAAAAACCTGCAAGCCTTAATTTTAATCGGACCAGCAGGAATTATTGATCAAGCTTGGTCAAAACAGTGTAAAAGAAAGGTTTTTGGTGTCTTGGCTAAAACTGGCAAAAGATTACCTTTGGGTAAGGTAAAAAAACTTGCGCAAAGATTGTTATATTTTCTTGCTCGAGAAAAGGATTATTATCAAGCCTCGCCGTTGCTTAAAAAAACCATGAGTCAGGTAATTCAAGATGAAATCTTGAATGATTTGAACAAAATTTCAGTACCCTGTTTAATTTTTTGGGGAGAGAAAGATAACTTTACCCCAGTTAAGCACGCCAAGATTTTTGCAGAGCGAGTTAAAAACAGTGAGCTGATAGTTATGCCTCAAGCTGGACACAGTCCTCATTATTACTCACCAGAACCAATTGGAAACAAAATTATCACGTTTTTACAAAAACTTGAAAATTAAGTTATAACTCTTTAATGACACAACACAGTTTCAAGTTTTGAGTTCAATAACCTATAACTCTTTAATTGCACAACACGCAGTTTCAAGTTTTAACTTTAATAATTCTTAACTCTAAACCTTTTAACTCACTTTATTACCATGCTGACCAAACTTCTTATTTTACTTTTTCTCTTGCCATCTTATATGGTTAGGTCTTTGCTTTGGCTGACACGCTTGCAACAAAAAGAGTACCGCTGGGATCGCTTCTGGCAGTTTCTTGTTCAAGGTCAAGGCGCACCAGATCTGCTTAAGATAATACCAAGTAAAAAAGATTTTACTCGTACTGGCTTGACTCGACCCAAGTTTACGCCCAGATTAATTGTGGTGACCTTAACTTTAGAGCTATCAAGTTTACTACTCTTAATTTACTCCTGGCAGTTGAGTTGGTGGTTGTGGCTAATCATCTGCTGTCTAATTATTCTGTTTTTACCCTTATTGATTTTATTAGCCAGCATTCCCACCGCCTTAATTTTTGAGTGGCAGGTGAGGCGATATATCTTTAAAGCTCAACAAAAAATTAATCAAGTAAAACCCCAAGTAATCGGCATCACCGGTAGTTATGGAAAAACCAGCACAAAAATTTTATTACAGCATATTCTGCAAAAAAAATACTTGGTTTATGCCACTCAAAAATCATATAACACTCGCTATAGCTTGGCCAAAGATATTGCCCAACACTATCATGGGCAAGAAATCGCGCTTATTGAGTATGCCACTTATAAACTAGGCGAGATCAGTTGGTTAACCGATAAAGTTAAACCGAGTTGGGCAGTAATTACCGGCCTAGCCCCACAACACTTGGCTATTTTTGGCTCGATAGAAAATATCATCAAGGCTAAGGCTGAGTTAGTTCAGGCTCTACCTGAAAATGGTTTGGTGTTCTTGAATGCTGAGGACGAGGGAACAGTCAAAATCTTACAACAAGCTAAAAACCACAAATCTTTCAGCGACAAACAGATTATTGCATACACAGGAAAAAATGCTCAGGTGAAACTAACCAAGCCAAGTTTAGATGAAGCTGGACAGTTAAGTTTTACTTATCAGGGACAAAAGATACAAACTCGGTTAATCGGTTATCGATCTTTACCAACTATTCAAGCAAGCATTGCCATTGCCAAACAGCTGTCGGTATCTGATCAAGAGATCATCAGCCAGCTGGAGAGTTTTGTTCCGACGTTATATTTTTTAAGTTTTAAACAAGCTCGACAAGGCTTTTGGGTTTTAGACGATGGCCGGACCACCAACCCAACCGCTTTTGCTGACGTGATTGAGTTAACTAAAAAAATTGCAACTTTGAAAAAACTTCACGATTGTTATTTAATTACGAGCGGAATTATTGATTTAGGTAATCAGTCAGAAACAACTCATCAAGCATTAGCTAAAGATGCCAGGCCTGTTTTTAAAAAGGTGATTTATACCGGCTTACCTGGAAAAAAACAATTTTCAGTTATTTTTAAGAATGATTTAATAGAGCAAGAACTGGAAATAAAACAACTGATAAGCAAGTTAACACAAGATGATTTGCTGGTGATCGAGGGATGGATTCCGCTGTGGCTTAAAGATCACCTAATGACACCATAAACTTATTACAAGATAAGACTAATAACAACTAACCATCATGCCAAT